>NZ_JBNPNG010000001.1:0-185178 GCF_050314535.1 Collinsella sp. SGI.095 | reverse complement strand
AATTAGCTGCCCCGTACTACCCTGACAATCTAAAGTAGCTAAAAAAGCCCCGTCCCAAATTGACTACTTAGTGGGAGGAGAAGCGTGATTGGCGGCCGAAGGATAGGGCGGTGTCGCCGAACTTGTCTCGGACTGCGTCGATGGCGACGGAGAGGTCACGGCGGTCGCTGGATTGGGCTCCGCGGTCGTCGACTTCGCAAAACAGGTCGGTCTGTATGCCGCCTTGATGATTGAAGTCACTCATGCCTATGCCGGCAAGGCGTACATGCATTCCTTCCTGCCAGATGTTGTCGAGCAACTCGATCGCTACCGCCACAAAGATGTTCTCGTCGTCGGTGGGATGGGGGAGTCGTCGCTGTGCCGAGCGACCGCTGCCGTACGAGTACTTAAGTTTGAGCGTCACCGTGGCGCCGGTAAGTCCCTGGCGGCGCAGGCGACGTCCGACGGATTCGCCCAATAGTGCAATCGCCGCTTCGATGTCCCCGCGCTCGGTCAAATCTTTCGCAAAGGTGCGCTCATTGCTTACCGACTTGACCTCACGCTCTTCATCGAGGCTCGTGACTTCGGAAACCTCGAGCCCCAACGCACGCTGGCGCATGCGCTCGCCGTTAACGCCAAAAATCGCAGACAGTGTGGATTCCGGTGCGCGAGACAGCTCGCCCAGCGTGTAAATCCGCATGCGGCGCAGCCGCTCCTCGGCCGAGCGCCCGATACCGCTCATGGCAGAAACAGGTAACGGTGCCAGAAAACGCTGCTCAGTTCCCGGGCGTACGACCGTAAGCCCAAACGGCTTGTCTCGCTCGCTTGCAATCTTGGCTACCGTTTTGTTGCAACCGACGCCGATGGAGCAGGTCACCCCCAGTGCCGCCACGCGATCGCTGATGCGTCGTACGACGAGCAGTGGGTCCTCGGGCGCAAAGCGGCCCGGCGTGATGTCGATAAAGGCCTCGTCAATGGACACGCGCTCTACGCGCGGTGTCTCGTCGGCAAGAATATTCATGACCTGTGCGCTGACCTCGTGGTAGCGATCGAAATGCCCGTGTGTCCAAATGGCCTGCGGACAGAGGCGGCGCGCCTCGGCCGAGGGCATGGCGGAGTGCACGCCAAAGCGGCGTGCCTCGTATGAGCAGGTGGAGACGACGCCGCGCGATTCGGCGTCTCCGCCCACGATAAGCGGCTTGCCGCGCCACTCGGGATGATCGAGCATCTCCACGCTCGCAAAAAACGCATCGAGATCCATCAGACCCACCGCCGGACCCGTCCAGGGCGGCGGCGTGACGCCCGCAGTATCCTCATAACCGTATGTATGTTCGCATCTTTTCATGGCATGAGTATACCGCGCAGCTCATGTGGGGTGCGTGGATGTGCTTGCAAATCGCGAATTCTTGTCTAAGATATGGATTTGCCTTCGACTACACCGAAGAAGTTGGTCTCACGGACTTCACCTGCCCGCGTCGATGGCGTATTATGTTCAACTGTTTGTTTGTAGTTGCAGCCTAAAGCTGCTTGGTTGGAGGAGTTTCCTTTGGCAGTCAAGATTCGCCTTGCTCGTCACGGCGCTAAGAAGCGTCCGTACTACCGTGTCGTCGTCGCCGATTCCCGCGCCCCGCGTGACGGTCGTATCATCGAGGAGGTTGGCCGCTACAATCCGATGACCGCCCCCAAGACCATCAACCTCGATCTCGAGAAGATTGCTGACTGGCAGTCCAAGGGCGCTCAGCTCACCGACGCTGTCGCCGCCCTGGTCAAGGCCGCCAACGAGGGCGAGAAGACCGAGACCGTCGTCAAGAAGTCCAAGAAGCAGCTCGCCAAAGAGGCCGAGGCCGCTAAGGCTGCCGCTGAGGCCGCTGAGGCCGCTGAGGGCGCCGAGGAGTAAATCGTGCCTGAGGTTGACGCTGCACAGCTCGAGGGTGAGGCAATGCTCTCAGATCGCATCGCCGATCTCGTCGAATATCTCGTTGTTCAGATCGTCGACGACCCGGATTCCGTGAGCCTGGAAGTTATCGATGGCGACGATGCCTCAACTATTGAGGTTTCGGTCGCCGAGGATGACGTCGCTAAGGTCATCGGCCGTCGTGGCCGTACCATCAAGGCCATTCGCACGCTCGCCCGTGCACTGGCCGCTCGCCTCGACACTTCCGTCGAGGTAGAGGTTCTGGGCTAGGACCTTGAGGTCCCAGTACAAAAACATCGCCCGTGTGGTTAAGCCGCACGGAAGGAAGGGGGAGGTCCTCGCGCAGCCGCTGCGGGGGCTTCCTTCTGTATTGGAGCCGGGTATGCGCGTCGCCCTGACGCCACCGGCGCTCAAGCGTGACCGCTTTTGCACGGTTACATCCGTTACCGATACGGGCGATGGCGATCTGGTTTCGTTTGAGGGCATTGACGACTTGACGGCCGCCGAGGGCATCACGGGTTGTTTCGTTCTGGCGAACCGTGATGACTTTGAGCTCGATTCACTCGATGCCGCCTATACCGACCTTATGGGTCGCGAGGTGGTTGACGAGCGCTTTGGGTCGCTCGGAACGATCGTTGAGATTATGTCGACGCCCGCCAACGACGTTTGGGTTGTCGAGGGTGATCGGTATGGCGAGGTGCTGATTCCCGTGATCGAGCAAGTTGTGCTCGATCTTCCCGATCGGGGAGCAATATCCGTCCACGTTATGGACGGCTTGATCGATATGGACAAGTAGGGAGGACAACATGCTGATCGAGACCCTTTCGGTCTTTCCCGAGATGTTTGAGCCCGTCATGTCCACATCGATTTTGGGCCGTGCCCGCAAGGCCGGCCTTTTTGATTTTAAGGCCTATAACCTGCGCGACTGGACGCACGATCGCCACCGTACCGTCGATGACGAGCCGTACGGCGGCGGTCAGGGCATGCTCATGAAGGTCGAGCCCATCGCTGAGGCCATCGAGGCCATCAGCTCTGAGGGCCCCAAGCCCACCGTGGTGTTCTTTACGCCCTGCGGTGAGCCTTTTACACAGCATATAGCCGAGCGCCTGCTCCAAAGCGAGCGCCTGCTGTTTGTGTGCAGCCGCTACGAGGGTGTCGATGAGCGCGCGTATGCCTATGCCGATGAGCGCCTGTCGATCGGCGACTATGTACTCACGGGCGGCGAGCTGCCTGCTATGGTCGTTGCTGACGCCGTCGTGCGTCTGATTCCCGGCGCGCTTGGTGACGAGATGAGCAACGTTGACGAATCATTCTCGACCGCCGAGGACGGTGGGCTGCTCGAGTACGCGCAGTACACCCGTCCTGCCGAGTTTAACGGCGAGGGCGTGCCTCCCGTGCTTGTAAGTGGTGACCACGCCAAGGTTGACGCTTGGCGCCGCAAGAACGCCATCGAGCGCACCTGTCGCTGGCGTCCCGACTTAATTGAGACGGCGCGGCTTACGCCCCAGGAGCGTGCGTACGCGCAGGAGATTTTGGACGCTTCGTATTCGCAGAGCGAGGAGTGAGAATGGTTCCGTCGCAGCATTCCATGCTAAAGGGTGCGTTTGAGTGGGTCGTGGTCATCGCAATCGCGCTCGTGGCCACCTTCTTGATTCGCACCTTTGTGGTCGAGCCCTTTGTGGTTCCCACCGGTTCCATGGAGTCCACGATTGAGATTGGCGACCAGATCCTGGCGCAAAAGGTGACGCTTGAGCTCGGCCAGCCTGTCAAACAGGGCGATATTGTGGTGTTCCACAACCCCGATGGCACCTCTGAGCACGATGTGCTCGTCAAGCGGGTCATCGCTACGGCCGGCCAGACGGTCAACCTGCAGGACGGCAAGGTGGTCGTTGACGGCCAAGCGCTCGATGAGGACTATACGACGGGCATGAGCTGGCCACTGTCGGTCCAGGCGCCTGGTGCTCAGGTGAGCTATCCCTACACCGTCCCTGACGGGTGCGTGTGGGTGATGGGCGACAACCGCGAGAACTCAGCCGACTCACGCTACTTTGGCCCGGTCGACCGTTCGGACCTGATCGCCGTGGCGCTCGTGCGTTACTGGCCGCTCAACCGTCTGGGCGCTATCGACTAAAAACCGCTATAGTACAGTACCTAACCGTGTAATCGTTTCGACGAGGGGATATTAGAGGCATGAACGCTTCATCGCTTTCCTTCCAAGACATCATCCTGCGCCTCCAGCAGTACTGGGGCGAGCAGGGCTGCGTCATTATGCAGCCCTATGACTCCGAGGTCGGTGCCGGTACCTTCCATACCGCGACCACGCTGCGCTCGCTCGGTCCTGCCGAGTGGCGCACCTGCTATGCGCAGCCCTGCCGCCGTCCCGCCGACGGCCGCTACGGCGAGAACCCCAACCGCATGCAGCACTACTATCAGTTCCAGGTGCTCATTAAGCCTTCCCCGGTTAATGCTCAGGAGCTTTACCTGGGGTCTCTTGCCGCCATTGGCCTGGACCCCAACGACCATGACGTCCGCTTTGTTGAGGACGACTGGGAGAGCCCGACGCTCGGTGCCTGGGGCCTTGGCTGGGAGGTTTGGCTCAACGGCATGGAGGTCACGCAGTTTACGTACTTCCAGCAGGTGGGCGGCATCGAGGTCGACCCCGTGCCCGTCGAGATCACCTACGGCCTGGAGCGCATCGCCATGTACGCCCAGGGTGTCAACTCCGTCTATGACCTGGTGTGGAGCTATTTGCCCGACGGCACGCCCATGACCTACGGTGACGTGTTCCTGGAGAACGAGCGCGAGTTTAGTGCCTACAATTTTGAGGTCGCTAACGTCGAGATGATGCGTCAGAAGTTTGACGACTACGAGGCCGAGTGCCACTCCTGTCTGGAGCGCAAGCTGCCGCTGCCCGCATACGACTGCGTCATGAAGTGCAGCCATGCCTTCAACCTGCTCGATGCCCGCGGTGCGCTGTCCGCAGTCGAGCGCGCCAACTACATCCTGCGCGTCCGCGCCGTCGCCAAGGCGTGCTGCGAGGCCTATATGGCCGAGGTCGCCGGAGTTAACGAGAATGCCGACCAGGAAGGCGAGGTGGCGTAAGCCATGGCAGACGCTAAGGATTTCCTGTTTGAGATCGGTACGGAGGAAATGCCCTCCGCACCGCTGAACAATGCCGTCAAGCAGCTTGGCGATATGATCGCCAAGGGCCTCGACGAGGCCGGCCTGGCCCATGGCGAGGTCCGTGTGATCTCGAGTCCGCGTCGTCTGGCTGCGCTCGTGGCCAACGTCGCCATCGCTACCGATGAGGTCCACGAGGTCAAGCGCGGCCCTGCGGCAAACATTGCCTTCGATGCCGACGGCAACGCCACCAAGGCCGCCCAGGGCTTCGCCCGCAAGTGCGGTGTGGCTGCCGAGGACCTGATCCGTCGTGAGGATACCGACGGCCGCGAGTACGTATTCGCCGAGAAGAACATTCCCTCTGTGCCGGCTACCCCTATTCTGACGGCCCTGTGCGAGAAGACGATCGCAGGCCTGCAGTGGCCCAACTACCGCAGCCAGCGCTGGGGCCACGAGCACGCTACGTTTGTGCGTCCGGTCCGTTGGATCTGCTGCCTTCTGGGCGAGGACGTTGTGCCCGTGACGTTTGCCGATGTGACGAGCGGCAATACCACGCGCGGACATCGCGTGCTGGGCGCCGGTGACCATGTTGTCGCCAGCCCCGCCGTCTACGAGCAGGTGCTCGAGGACGCCGGCGTGCTCTCTGCCGAGCGTCGTCGTGAGGCCATCCTTGCCGGTATTGCCGAGGTCGAGGCCGCTCGCCCTGGCTGCCATGTCGACACGCCCAAGAAGGTTTTCGAGGAGGTCATTAATCTCTGCGAGTGGCCGACGGTGCTCGTCGGTACCTTCGACGAGGAGTTCCTCAAGGTCCCGCACGAGATCATCTGCGAGTCCATGCTCACCAACCAGCGCTACTTCCCGATCTATGACGGCGAGGGCAAGCTCACGCGTGAGTTCGTGGTCGTCTCCAACAGCAAGCCCGAGAATGCCGAGCGTGTGATCGACGGCAACGAGCGCGTCGTGCGCGCCCGTCTGGACGATGCCAAGTTCTTCTACGAGGAGGACCTGAAGATCTCCCTCGACGAGTTCCGTGAGCGTCTGGCCAAGGTTGCCTTCCAGGAGAAGCTCGGCAGCGTGCTCGCCAAGTCCGAGCGCATTGAGCAGCTCGCGCTCGCTATTGCCCGCGAGGCCCATCTGGGCGCCCACCTCGCTGCCGATGCCGCTCGCGCCGCGCACCTGTGCAAGGCCGACCTGGTTTCCAACGCCGTCGTCGAGTTTACGAGCCAGCAGGGCGTGATGGGTGGCTATTACGCAACTGCGATGGGGGAGAACGACGAGGTCGCCCACGCCATTCGCGATCACTATCGTCCCCGCTTTGCCGGCGATGAGCTGCCCGAGGGCACCGCTGGCTGCATCGTGGCCTGTGCCGACAAGCTCGATACCATTGCCGGTATCTTTGCCATCGGTGAGCCCCCGACCGGCTCTTCCGACCCCTACGCGCTGCGTCGCGCCGCTATCGGCATTATCAACATCCTGCGCGATCGTCTGCCGATCGACCCCACGACGCTCATCGACTTTGCCCTTGAGCTTTATAGCGAGCAGGGCATCGAGTTCGACGCCGCCGAGGTCGCCCAGCAGGTCCGTGACTTCTTCCACGGCCGTCTGGTGAGCATGGCCCGCGACGAGAAGATTCCGGCGGATACCGTCGCCGCCGTCTCCGCGGTGCACATCATCGCTCCGTCCGTCTTCTTCGCCCGCTGCGCCGCGCTCGACGAGGCTCGTAAGAACGATGCCGAGACCTTCGACAACCTGGCTACTGCCTATGCCCGCGCCGCGCACATCTCCAAGCCCGAGCTGGGTATGGAGTACGATCGCAGCCTGATGGGTGAGGCCGAGCTCGCGCTCGCCGATGCCTCCGAGGCTGCTCAGATCGCTGTCGATGGCGCCCTTGCTGCCGAGGATTACCCGGCCGCATTTGCCGCCCTTGCCGCCCTGCGTGCCCCCATCGACCGCTTCTTCGACGAGGTTATGGTCATGGACAAGGACGAGCAGCTCCGCGATAATCGCCTTAAGCTGCTCAACCGCTTCGAGGCCGTTTTCTCTGGCATCGCCAACATCGGTGAGCTTGCCCGCAAAAAGTAAGCCAGCCTGCGCATAAGCGCAAAAGGAGCCCCGCATGGATTGCCCGGTCACCGCACGTCCCACCGTTATCGTTATCTCCGACTCGCTCGGTGATACCGCTTGTGAGGTGGTGCTTGCGGCGTCCGGGCAATTTGATGAAGGGGCTTTTCGTCTCTTGCGCTTGCCCAAAGTGAACTCGGTGGAGCAGGTCAAGTCGTTTGTGGGCCCGCGCGTCGATGCGGACCATCGTGATATCGCCGTGTTCCACACTATCGTCGATCCGGCGCTTCGCGCCCGCGTGCTCGATTACCTGGGTATGCTGCATATTCGCTCTGTCGACCTGATCGGTCCGACCCTTGCCGTGCTGTCGTCGCTCATCGGTGTGCCGCCCAAGGGCGTTGCGGGCGTTATTCACAAAACGGATGACCGCTATTTCCACCGCATTGAGGCTATGGAGTATTTCGTTGAGCACGATGACGGGCGCGGTTGCGACGACCTTTCGGGGGCCGATATCGTGCTGCTGGGCGTGTCGCGTACGTCCAAAACGCCGCTGTCGATGTATTTGGCCTATCAGGGTTACAAGGTCGCAAACGTTCCGCTGGCGCACGGCATGGAGCCGCCGAAGTCGATTTACGAGGTCGACCCGATGCGCCTGTTCGGCCTGATTTCGACCGTTGACGTAATTTCTGAGATTCGCGACAGCCGCTTGGGCGATGACTACGCCCGCGCCGTCGCCGGCTCCTATGCCGAGCCCGAGAGTGTGCGCAGCGAGCTTGAGGAAGCCCGTGCCCTCATGAAGCGCCTAGGCTGCTTTGTGGTGCGTACCGACGGTAAGGCGATTGAGGAGAGTGCATCCGAGATCATCGGTCATTTGGAGGAAATCCAAGAAGCTCGAGCCCGTCGTGCCGCTCGCCGAGCCCAACAAAAGTAGCTAATTTGGGACGGGGCTTTTTTAGCTACCCCGGTTGAGGCCGCGAGCTTTTTGGCTGATTGCCGACGGGGTAGCTAAAAAAGCCCCGTCCCAAATTAGCTACTTATGGTAAAGCGATTTAGCAAAGTTCTTTCAGTTAACCTGCAAGTCTCGTACACTGGTATCTTCATAAGGTAACCACCTTTATCTACCGTTTACCGTCAGTTTTACCACGTTTACCAAACCTCGCACCCTCTACGCAAGCACTTCCAATACCCGCCGTATAGTACCCTCACGGCTCGCATCCGGCGGGTCGATTCGTTACCACGGTCGTGCGCGACAGCGCATGGAAGGGGAGTATCGTGAGCGATTGCAAGAGGGTTTACCGTTTTGGAACCGACGCCCAGGGCACCTGTGTCACTGAGGGCGACAAGTCCATGAACTTCGTGCTTGGCGGCAAGGGTGCAAATCTTGCCGAGATGAGCCGCATCGGCCTGCCTGTTCCCGGTGGCTTTACCATTACCTGCCAAACCTGTGTCGAGTACTCCGGTGCCGGCAACGTGTGGCCCGAAGGCGCACTCGATGAGATCGTTGCCGCCGAGGCCGATCTCGAGGCCCGCTGCGGCAAGAAGCTTGGTGACGCATCCGACCCGCTGCTCGTGTCGGTTCGCTCGGGTGCTCCGTTCTCCATGCCCGGCATGATGGACACGGTCCTCAACTTGGGCCTTAACGACGACTCCGTTCTGGGCCTCATTGCCCAGACGCAAAACCCGCGTTTTGCCTGGGATAGCTACCGCCGCTTTATCCAGATGTTCTCCAACGTCGTTATGGGTGTCGATGCCGACTTGTTTGAGAACGCCCTGACCCAGGCCCGCTTGGTCGCCGGCGTTCGCGTCGATTCCGAGCTTTCGGCCGAGGACCTGCAGGAGCTCGTCGAGACCTTCAAGGGCATCTTCTCCGAGAACGTCGAGGCTGCCCTGTATCCCGAGCTCGAGGTTGTCGACGGCAAGCCCGTCTTCCCGCACGATCCGGAGCTCCAGCTACGCCTTGCCATCCAGGCCGTCTTTGGCAGCTGGATGAACGAGCGCGCCTGCATCTACCGCAAACAGCATGGCATTTCCGACGAGCTCGGTACCGCCGTCAACGTCCAGGCCATGGCTTTTGGCAACAAAGGCGAGACCTCTGCGACCGGCGTCGCCTTTACGCGCAATCCGGCCGATGGCACCAAGGAGTTCTACGGTGACTTTTTGGTTAACGCCCAGGGTGAGGACGTCGTCGCCGGCATCCGCAACACTGAGCCCATCGCCGACCTCAAGACCACCCCGGGTCTCGAGTCTGCTGGTGAGGAGCTCGAGCGCGTTTTCCTGACGCTCGAGGATCATTACCGCGATATGTGCGATATCGAATTCACCATCGAGCAGGGTAAACTTTGGATGCTTCAGACCCGCGTGGGCAAGCGCACCGCTACCGCCGCGCTGCGCATCGCTATCGAGATGGTCGAGGAGGGCCTCATCACCCGCGAGGA
Source organism: Collinsella sp. SGI.095 (assembly GCF_050314535.1). Classification (NCBI taxonomy): domain Bacteria; kingdom Bacillati; phylum Actinomycetota; class Coriobacteriia; order Coriobacteriales; family Coriobacteriaceae; genus Collinsella; species Collinsella sp. SGI.095. Next base: position 175,668 of record NZ_JBNPNG010000001.1, on the reverse strand, counting down.
GGCCGTGAGTCGCATCGATCCGGCGCAGCTCGACCAGCTTCTGCATCCGCAGTTCGACTCCTCCAAGAAGTACGAGGCCCTGGCCTGCGGCCTTAACGCCAGCCCCGGCGCCGCCGTAGGCGAGGTCGTGTTCTCGAGCGACGATGCCGTCGCGCGCGCCAACGAGGGCCACAAGGTCATTCTGGTTCGCTGGGAGACCAACCCCGATGACTTGAAGGGCATGGTCGCTGCCGAGGGCATCCTTACCAGCCACGGCGGCAAGACGAGCCATGCCGCCGTTATCGCCCGCGGTATGGGTACGCCCTGTGTCTGCGGCGTTGAGCGCTTCCATATTGACGCCGCCGAGAAGGTCGTGCGCATCGAGGGCAGCGACCGTGTGCTTCACGAGGGCGACATCATCTCCATCGACGGCACCCAGGGCATTGTCGTCGATGGCGCCGTCGATCTGGTCTCCGCCGAGCTCACCGGCGACCTGGACACCATTCTGTCCTGGGCAGACGAGATTCGCCTGGACGAGACCGACGGTCACGCCAACCACGTGCGCGTCAACGCCGACAACCCCGAGGATGCCGCGCTCGCACTCGAGTTTGGCGCCGAGGCCATCGGCCTGTGCCGCACCGAGCACATGTTCCTGGGCGAGCGCAAGAACATTATCCAGAGCTTTATCCTGTCCGACGACGAGGCCGTGAAGCAGCAGGCCCTGGCCGACCTGCTCAAGGTTCAGACCGAGGACTTTCTGGCGATGTTTAAGACCATGTCCGGTCGCGATGTGGTCGTTCGCCTGCTCGATCCTCCGCTGCATGAGTTCCTGGATAATCCTCGCGAGCTCGAGGTCGCCATCACCAAGAAGGAAGCCGCCGGCGCCAGCGAGGAAGAGCTTGCCACCCTGCGTGCCCGCCTGCGTCGAATCGACGGCATGGTTGAGTCCAACCCGATGCTCGGCTTGCGCGGTGTGCGCCTGTCCGTTGTCTTTGGCGATCTGCCGCTCATGCAGGTTCGCGCCGTCGCCACGGCTGCCGCCCGCCTTATCAAGGAGGGCGTCGACCCGCGCCCCGAGATCATGGTCCCGCTCGTTTCCATCACAGCCGAGCATGTCCAGACCCGCGAGGTCATCGAGCGCGTGATCGCCGAGGTATCCGCCGAGGAGGGCGTCGAGCTCAATATTCCCGTGGGCACGATGCTCGAGCTGCCGCGCGCCTGCATGGTCGCCGACGAGATTGCCCACCATGCCGACTTCTTCTGCTTTGGTACCAACGACCTCACCCAGACAACCTTCGGCTTCTCGCGCGACGACGCCGAGGCCAAGTTCATCCCGCTGTACATGCACAAGAAGATCCTGAAGGATAATCCCTTCGAGACCATCGACGCGGCGGTGCTCGAGCTGGTGCGTATGGCAGTCGAGAAGGGTCGCGCCGCCAACCCCGACATGCACTTTGGCGTGTGCGGCGAGCACGGCGGCGACCCCAAGTCCATCAAGGGCCTGTTCAACGTGGCCGATGTGGACTACGTGTCCTGCTCGCCCTATCGCGTACCCCTCGCACGACTGGCTGCCGCTCAGGCCAAGCTCGAGGCCAAGCGTTCCGCCTAGCGTTTAGTGTATAGACCCCTAGCGTAGCCCCCCTTCATGCCGCCCGTCTCATTTGTGAGGCGGGCGGTTATCATGTGCGGGTTTTGTCTTTTTGTCTGCGAAAAAAAATGTTCTTGCAGCAGAAACCCGCGCGTGTATACTCGAATACGTTTGTTCAACTACGTGCCGGCCAAGGTGGTACGGCACCTCTAGAAGAGTAAGGAATTGCACATGGATTACATCCGCGCAATCGAGCGTCAGCAGATCCGCGAGGACATCCCGCAGGTCCGCGTTGCCGACAACGTCAAGGTTCACTACCGCATTAAGGAAGGCGACCGCGAGCGCATCCAGGTTTTCCAGGGTGACGTCATCCGCATGGCCGGCGCCGGTGCCCGTGAGACCTTCACCGTCCGCAAGATTTCCTTCGGTGTCGGTGTTGAGCGTACCTTCCCGCTTCACAGCCCCAAGATTGCCAAGCTCGAGGTCGTTCGTCATGGTCGCGTCCGTCGCGCCAAGCTGTACTACCTCCGCGACAAGGTGGGCAAGGCTGCTCGCATCCCCGAGAAGCGCTAAGAAGATCGCAGCGTCTGTCCACTCGTTTGGACACAAGGGTCACCTTCGGGTGGCCCTTCTTTTTATCTGATTTCCATGCAAGGAGGGCCTGGTATGGCCAATATGACGAGCTCGGTTTCGGCATCGCAGGTTGCCGGCGAGCTGGCGAGTGCCACGTTCGAGGAGATTCCCGCCCTCGTGGAGCACTATCGCGAGGATCCGCGCCAGCAGGTGATCAAGGCTTGCGAACGCGCACTTAAGCGCCATGCCAAGGAACTTTCCGAGCGCGAGCGCGTCAACGGCATGTACGAGCTTATGCATGAGCTCGGCGGCGATGGCGTGGTCGTTGGTGTTGACGAGGTGGGGCGCGGCTCTGTCGCCGGCCCGTTGACGGTCTGCGCTGTCTGCCTTCCCATGGAGCCGCGCGTTTGGGGCATTAACGATTCCAAAAAGCTCACGCCTGCCCGTCGTGAGCTGCTCTCGGTGCAGATTGCCGAGGTGGCTACGGCCATTGGTTTTTGCCATATCGCGCCTGCGGACATCGATGAGATGGGCATGGCCCGCGCCATCCGCGCTGCCGTTGCGGGCGCCGTGGCCGATACGGGGCTCGAGCCCGATTGCGTGCTTATGGACGGCAACCCCTTGGGCGCCGTTCCCAACGAGCGCGATGTGGTCAAGGGCGATGCCAAAATCGCCTGCATCGCCGCTGCTTCCATTATGGCCAAGGTCACGCGTGACGAGATGATGGTCGAGTACGATGCCGAGTATCCCGAATATCATCTTGCTGAGTCAAAGGGCTATGCGAGCCCCGAGCACATTGAGGCTATTCGTAAACATGGCCTTTCTCCGTTGCATCGTGTGAGCTTCTGCGGAAATTTTTTGCAGACGGAGCGTCTTTTTTAAGGCAAATATGGAGACAGGGACTTCTGGGATTTTATAAACCAGCTGGTGGGGACCGCATGCAACGCAATTGTTGCATGCGGTCCCTTTTTTGTTTGTTTTTGGTTGGACTTTGGTTTTCTTTTGGTACTTACCCGCAAGAAAGGCGGCCCCATGATCGGGTCAATATCGTGCGCGGGAAAGGAGACCCCATGTGCGCCGCAAGTGCAAAGAGCAAGACGCAACAGCTCAAAGAGCTTTGGGAGAGCGGGGAGATTGATTGCGCGTCGATTACGCCTGGGTTCATTAAGGGCCTCAGTCCTCGAGAACTGGGCATGCTGGGCGAGCTTATTGCAATCGATTACTTTCGCGAGCGCGGTTATGCCCTCTTGGAACAGGGCTACCGGTGTCCCGAGGGCGAGGCCGATCTGGTACTGCTTGATGAACTTGATGATGTCGTGGTGATGGCTGAGATCAAGACAAGGCGCGTCGCCCTAGATTGCAACACGCGGGTCTTTCCCGAGGAGGCGGTGGACGCCCAGAAGCAGCGTCGCTACCGCCGTATCGCGAGTTGTTACCTTATGGATCACTATCCCCTTAGGGCGATTCGCTTCGACGCGGTGGGCGTTACTATCCGCGGCGGTCATATTGCGGAGATTGAGCATCAATACAACGCATTCGATTGGCAGGTATCGTGATGGCGTTTGACACCTTTGCCGTCCACGCTGCATGTATTCGTGGCGTCGAGGCGATTCCCGTCACGGTCGAGGTCTCGCTTGCCGGCGGTATTCCGGGTATCCAAATGCTTGGCATTCCAAGTATGGAGGTGATGGAGTCGCGTGGCCGCATACGCTGCGCAATGCGCTCGGCGGGATTTGAGATTCCACGGGCGGGCATTACCGTCAACTTGGCTCCGGGCGACATCCGTAAAACGGGCAGTGGTTTTGACCTGCCGATTGCCATCGCGGTACTGGCGGCCGATGGGCAGATTCCCCGCGACCATCTAGACCATTGCCTTATTGCCGGTGAGCTCGGGCTGGATGGTAGCGTGCTGCCCGTAAAAGGCGAGGTTGCGTTTCAGTTGTTGGCGCGTGATATGGGCCTGTCCTTTATTGCAGGAAGATCGGATCAACATGTACCGCTTGCCGGTGTGGACTGTGGCTTTATCGACCATCTGTCTCAGCTCGCCCGCGGTATGGGCGAGGCGGCTCGGCATTATCTGGATTCCGAGGGTGTCGAGGCGTCGTTTGAGCCAGAACTTGATTATGCCGATGTGCTGGGGCAGGAGGTTGCCAAGCGCGGCATTGCGCTCGCGGCGGCGGGGGAGCTCGGCCTGCTTATGATTGGCTCGCCGGGTTCGGGCAAGACCATGCTCGCACGCCGCATGACGGGTATCTTGCCCGAGCTTTCTCTCGAGGATCAGCAAGAGGCGCTGTGCATCCATTCGGTCTTGGGCGAGAACATCGATGGTTTGCTGGCGGGACACCGGCCGTTCCGTAGCCCCCACCACAGCATTTCGACTGCGGGCCTTATTGGCGGCGGACGGCCGGTGCACCCGGGCGAGATTAGCCTAGCGCACGGCGGCGTGCTCTTTTTAGACGAGCTTGCCGAGTTTCCCAACAGCGTGCTGCAGACACTCCGTCAGCCCATAGAGCGCGGCTACGTCAAGATCGTACGCGTCGATGGGGCTTTCACGTTTCCCTCGAGGTTCCAGCTGCTTGCCGCGAGCAATCCCTGTCCCTGCGGCTTTTTGGGCGATCGCGAGGTACCGTGCCGCTGCTCGGCTTCGATGGTTGAGCGCTATCGGTCTAAGCTACGTGGTCCCTTGGCCGATCGTATTGACCTTATGATTGACGTGACCCGACCCGATCCGCAGGTAATTATCGAGGGTGCTGAGGGTATGTCGTCAGCTGAACTACGTGACTATGTTGTGCGGGGTCGGGCATTTCGTGCCTGGCGCGAGTCCCGTTTGGACGATGCAGATGCCGAGGCCGAGGACGATGAGTCACGTTCCATCGACGGCGTCGTGTCGACCTTTGCGCTCGATGGGGCAGCGGAAAAGTGCGTGCTCGGCCTGTCGAGGCGCACACATCTCACAGGGCGCGGCATCGTGCGCTTGGTGCGTATCGCGCGCACGATCGCCGATGTTGCCGAAAGTGAGCGGGTAACCCAAGACCACGTGCTCGAGGCGGCGATGTACCAGGGGAGGAGGGACCAGTAATGCCCAAGGAGACTTTTGAGCTGCATCCCGGTGATGCGTTGTATCCAGCTACCGTTTTGGAGCTCTCCGATGTACCCCAGACGCTTTATGTGCGTGGCGACCCCGCCGCACTGTCGACGCCCGCGCTCTCAATCATCGGCGCTCGTAAGGCCTCGCCGTACGGCCTTGCCGTGGCAGAGCTGGCCGCGAAAGTTGCGGTCGAGGCGGGGGTGACGGTGGTCTCGGGCGGTGCGGTCGGCTGCGACCAGGCCTCGGGTTGGGCTGCGGTCAACGCTGGTGGCAGGCACGTCGTGGTGTTGGGTACGGGCGCCGACGTGGTTTACCCGCGCTCGAGTGCAGGGCTCATCGCGCGCACGATCGATACGGGCGGCGCGGTCGTGTCCATCTCGCCTTGGGGTATGGGGCCACGCAAGTTTGCCTTTCCGCGGCGTAACCGGGTGATTGCCGCGCTTTCGCAGGCGCTCTTCGTGTCGGAGGCCGGCATGCCCTCGGGCACGTTCTCGACAGCGGAGGCCGCCATGGACCTGGGGCGCGAACTGCTCGCGGTACCGGGCTCCATTTTGTCACCAGAGTCGCGTGGGACCAACTACCTCATCGCCAACGGGGCCTGCTGCATTGTTGACGAGGAGTCTATTGAGATGGCCATCTCGCGAATTTACGGCACCCTGCGCTATTCGCGTCCCGATGCGCCCGGTATCGCCGATCTGGACCCCACGCAGCAGGCCGTGATGCACGCGCTCATTGCCTCGCCGCTCAAGGTCGATGACATTGCCGCGCTCGTCTCCCTCGATGCCGTCGGCGTGCTCAAACTCCTGGGCTCACTCGAGCTCGAGGGACTCATCGAGCGCATGATGGATGGAAGGTATGCGCCCTCAAAGTTTGCGCTTCACGCTCAGACGCCCTTCGGTCACAATGGAAAGCGTGTCAATTAGAAAGGTGTTTGCAGATGCTGTTTGATCAAGTGACGGTTATCGGTGGCGGTCTGGCGGGATCGGAATGCGCGATTCAGCTGGCAGATCGCGGGTTTGCCGTAAAGCTGTGCGAGATGCGGCCGCTGGTGACCTCTCCTGCCCACCATACCGATCACTTGGCGGAGCTCGTCTGCTCCAATTCGTTTAAGTCGACCCGACCCGATTCCGCCGCCGGCCTGTTGAAGGCCGAACTCGAGCGTATGGGTTCGGTGCTGCTCGACTGCGCTCATCGCGCTGCCGTTCCTGCTGGTGGCGCCTTGGCGGTCGACCGTGTTAAATTCTCCGAGCTCGTCGAGGCCGAGGTTGCCGCCCGTCCCAATATCGAGGTCGTTCACGGCGAGGTCACCCAGATTCCCGAGGGCCATGTGGTTATCGCCGCGGGTCCCTTGTGCTCACCGGCGTTGAGCGGGGAGGTCATGAAGCTCGTCGGTGGTGATTCCCTGGCGTTCTTTGATGCCGCGGCCCCGATTGTCGATGCCTCGACGCTCGATATGGATGTGCTGTTCTCGCAGTCGCGCTACGAGGAGCAGGGGAGTGGCGACTATCTCAATGCCCCGCTCAACAAGGAGGAGTACGAGGCCTTTATCGAGGCGCTTACCACGGCCGATCGCGTGGTGCTCAAGGACTTTGAGGGCGGGGACCTCTTCCAGGCCTGTCAGCCAGCCGAGGAGGTTGCGCGCACGGGCAAGGATGCCATCCGCTTTGGCGCTATGAAGCCCGTCGGGCTCACCGACCCGCGCACCGGTCGCCGTCCCTGGGCGGCGATTCAGCTGCGCGCCGAGAACAAGGAGAAGACCGCCTATAACCTGGTTGGTTTTCAGACCAACCTGACCTTCGGCGAGCAGAAGCGCGTTTTTCATATGGTTCCCGGTCTGGAGAATGCCGAGTTTTTCCGCTATGGCGTCATGCATCGCAATACCTTTGTCGATGCTCCCCATGTGCTCGATGGGACCTTCGCCGTGCCCGGCACGGGCGTGCGCCTTGCCGGACAGATTACCGGTACGGAGGGTTACATGGAAGCGGTCGCGACGGGTCTCCTCGCTGCGCTCAATACCTATGCCGAGGCTATCGAGGTTGCTCCTGTCGAGCTGCCGCGCGTGGGCGCTCTCGGCGCGCTCGTGGGCTATGCGACCGATCCTGCTACGGTCGGATATCAGCCCATGCATGTTAATTTTGGCCTGGTGCCTCCCCTCGAGGACGGTAAACGCCGCAGCAAACGTGAGCGCTATCAGGCCTATGCGGATCGCGCCCTTAAGGCCCTGGATTCCTATCTGGAATCGCGCTCCGACCTGTTTGGGGGCGACCGGCCATAGCCTTTGACCTGTACGGTGCCGTCGACTCGTTCATAGCCTATATTGCACGCGTCGAGGGGCTTTCTTCTAACACTGTTATCGCTTACGGCTCTCGTCTGGAGCGTTTTGCCGCTTGGTGCGAGCGTGGGGATATCGATGCACGCACGGCGGACGTACGTACCGTTCGCATGTATCTGGCGGAGCTGTCGCGCGAGCAGGTGGCGCCCAGGACGATTGCGGCGCACCTGTCTGCCATTCGTTCGTTCTATCGATGGATGGCTGCCGAGGGTCTTATCGATGGAGACGCTGTCTCTGCGATTGCCTCGCCCAAGCTTCCACGCGATTTGCCCGGGGTGCTGACCACCCAGCAGGTTAAGGCACTGCTTGCAGCGCCAGACGTTTCAACGCCTGCGGGACTGCGCGATGCGGCGATGCTCGAATTGCTCTATGCATCTGGGGCTCGCATCTCCGAGCTTGCGGCACTCAATGTTGAGTCCATTGCTTGGTCCGAGCGAACGCTGCGGCTTTGGGGTAAGGGGAGCAAGGAGCGTATCGTGCCCCTGTATCGGCGTGCTCTCGATGCGACCCGCCGCTATATTGAGGAAGGAAGACCGGAGCTTCTTGCTCAGGCAAAGCGTGGCGACGGTACGAACGGTGTGCATCCGCTGTTTATCTCGGCACGCGGCAACCGTATGAGCGCCGCCATGCTTAGGCGACGGTTTCATATGTTGGCGACGCTTGCGGGCATTCCTTCCGATATCGCCCCGCATGCGATGCGCCATACTTTTGCGACCGATTTGCTCGAGGGCGGAGCGGACTTGCGCTCTGTCCAGGAGTTGCTGGGGCATGCAAGCTTGTCCACCACGCAGATTTATACGCATCTCACGCCCGATCGGCTCAAACGCGCCGTTACCCAAGCCCTTCCGCGCGGCGAGTAAGGCAGGAGAGGGGTTCTATCCAATCGATCGCGCGTCCGTGTGTGTGGTTTTGATTTCGGGTTGGCAGAAAGATGTAATCCTGCTATCATTCATCGGGTTGCTTCACGGCAACAGGTTTTTATCACGCACGCGCGGCTACTTCATACCGTGGTGCCCGGGCTTTGGTAGCACATGTCCGGGTTGGTTTTGGAGGATGACCCCGCGCGGAGGCAAACCACAGGAGGTTTAACATGGCTACCAAGATTAATATCCGCACCCTGCTCGAGGCCGGCTGCCACTTCGGTCACCAGACCCGTCGCTGGAACCCCAAGATGAAGCCGTTCATCTTCGGTGAGCGCAACGGCATCTACATCCTCGACCTCAAGCAGACTATTCTTGACGCCGACCAGGCTTACACCTTCGTCAAGAACGTTGCCAAGGGTGGCAACGTGCTGTTCGTCGGCACCAAGAAGCAGGCTCAGGAGGCCGTCAAGAACGCCGCTGAGCGCGCCAACATGCCTTACATCAACCAGCGTTGGCTCGGCGGCATGCTGACCAACTTCGTCACCATCCGCTCCCGCATCAACCGCATGGAGGAGCTCGAGGCCATGGTCGAGGACGGCCGCATGGCTGTTCTTCCCAAGAAGGAGCAGGCTGTTCTGGGTAAGGAGCTCGCTAAGCTCCAGACCAACCTCGGTGGCGCCCGCGACATGAAGGGTCTGCCCCAGGCTCTCTTCGTCATCGACACTAAGCGCGAGGAGAACGCCATCAAGGAGGCCCAGCGCCTGAACATCCCCGTCGTCGCTCTGATCGATACCAACTCCGATCCCGACGAGGTCGAGTACGGCATCCCCTGCAACGATGACGCCATCTCCGCTGTCACCCTTATGTGCGAGCTCATGGCCGACGCTTGCCTCGCTGGCTCCGGCAAGGAGCAGGTCTCCGAGGCCGAGATGGCCGCTGAGCCCAAGGCCGAGTAAATCAGTCCTATTTAAGTCTTTTTCATCTCTTTGAAAGGAACCACAATGGCCCAGATTACCGCCGCTATGGTCAAGCAGCTCCGCGAGATGACCGACTCCCCGATGATGGAGTGCAAGAAGGCTCTCGTCGAGGCTGACGGTGACATGGACGCCGCTGTTGACGTTCTGCGTAAGAACGGCCTCGCTAAGGCTGCCAAGAAGGCTGGCCGCGAGACCAACGAGGGCGCTGTCGCCGCGTTCGTCTCCGAGGATGGCAAGACCGGCGCTCTGCTCGAGCTCTCCTGCGAGACCGACTTCGTCGGCTCCAACGCCAAGTTCACCGGCTTTGCTTCCAAGGTCGCCGAGGTTGTCGCCACCACCGAGCCGGCCGATGTCGACGCTCTGCTCGAGAAGCCGATGGGCGAGGAGACCGTTTCCTCCGAGCTCACCGAGATGATTCACATCATGGGCGAGAACATGAAGATCTCCCGCTTCGCCGCCCGCAAGGCCGAGAACGGCGCTCTCGCTTCTTACATCCACATGGGTGGTAAGATCGGCGTCCTCGTCGAGTTTGCTTTCGAGAAGGCTGAGACCGCTCAGGCTGAGTCCTTCAAGACCTTTGCCCACGACGTTGCCCTTCAGGTTGCCGCCGTCGCTCCGATCTGCGCTACCCGCGATCAGGTTCCGGCCGAGACCGTCGAGCATGAGAAGCAGATCTACATGGCTCAGGCTGCCGAGTCCGGCAAGCCCGAGGCCATCCAGGAGAAGATGGCTGTTGGCCGTCTGGAGAAGTTCTACAAGCAGTCCGTGCTCACCGAGCAGGAGTTCATCAAGGACAGCTCCCTCACCATCAAGAAGTACGCTGAGCAGGTCTCCAAGGAGCTCGGCGATACCATTACCGTCGTTGCCTTCGACCGTCTGGTCCGTGGCGAGTAAATAAGCTCTTGTAGCTGGTAATGAGCAGGCTGTGGGTTTTACTCACAGCCTGCTTTTTCATGCCTCTAAGCAGAGCCTTTGATATCATATTGAGAGTCTAATTAAAGGAGGATCGCTTTGTCCGACATCCGATATAAACGCGTGCTTTTGAAGCTTTCCGGCGAAGCACTGATGGGCGATGGCCACTATGGCATCGACCCCAAGGTTACCGACCATCTTGCCAAGCAGGTCAAGGAGCTGCTCGCCGTTGGCCATGAGGTCGGCATCGTTGTCGGCGGCGGCAATATTTTCCGCGGCATGGCTGGAGCTGCCGGCGGTATGGAGCGTGCTCAGGCCGATTACATGGGCATGCTTGCAACCGTTATGAACGCGCTCGCCCTGCAGGATGCCTTCGAGCATAACGATGTTCCTTGCCGCGTTATGAGTGCCATCCAGATGAACGAGATTTGCGAGCCCTATATTCGTCGTCGCGCCATCAATCACCTGTCCAAGGGCAATGTCGTTATCTTCGCAGCCGGCTCGGGCAATCCGTACTTTACGACTGACACCGCCGCGGCCCTTCGTGCCTGCGAGATCGGTGCGGAGATTCTGATTAAGGCCACCAAGGTCGACGGTATCTACGACAAAGATCCCGTCAAGTGCGCCGATGCCGTCCGCTTTGACAAGATCACCTATCACGAGGTGCTCGTCCGCGGCCTGCAGGTTATGGATTCCACGGCTACGGCCCTGTGCCAGGATAACCGTATGCCCATTTTGGTCCTCAACATCGATGGCGAGGACAACGTCAAGCGCGCGCTTTCGGGTGAGCCCGTCGGCACGCTCGTCTATCAGGAGGATTAAGCATGGCAGAGAACATCACCGCCCACATGGACAAGTCGCTCGAGTCCCTCAAGCATAACTTCTCCAAGGTCCGTACCGGCCGAGCCAACGCTAACATTCTGTCCGACATCACCGTCGATTATTACGGTGTTCCCACGCCGGTCACGCAGGTTGCCGCCGTAAAGACCCCCGAGGCCCACATGCTGCTCATCGAGCCGTGGGATAAGGCGCTTATCAACGCCATCGTCAAGGCCATCGGCGCTTCCGATCTGGGTATTACCCCCAACTCCGATGGCACCGTTGTTCGTCTTCCGTTCCCGGCTCCCACCGAGGAGCGCCGTCGCGAGCTCGTCAAGGAGTGCCGCGAGTACGCCGAGCAGGCCAAGGTGTCTATCCGTAACATCCGTCGCGACTTTAACAACAAGCTCGAACGCGATGAGGAGCTTACCGAGGACGACGTCCGCCGTGAGCAGGCCAAGGTGCAGAAGCATACCGACGAGTATGTCGCCAAGGTCGAGGAGCTTCTGAAGGAAAAAGAAGCCGAGGTCATGGAGATCTAAGGTGCAATACGACGAGAACAAACTGGTCGAGTACTTTGCCGACGCCCCTGCGGGCGTCGGTTTTTCCGACCTTGACCTCAATAATATTCCACATCATATCTCGTGCATCATGGACGGCAACGGTCGCTGGGCTACGGCGCGAGGTCTTGCCCGTACCGAGGGCCACAAGGCGGGTATCGTCTCCCTTCGTGAGATCATTACCGCCTGCGTGCGTCTGGGCGTCGACGTGCTTTCCGCCTATGCGTTTTCAACCGAAAACTGGAACCGCCCGCAGCATGAGGTTAACGTCTTGATGCATCTGTTTGCCAAGACGTTTATCGATGAGCTGCCGCTTCTGAAGCGCGAAAACGTGCGTGTTGTCTTTTTGGGTGATATTTCCGCGCTGCCCAAGAAGACCCGCGACGTTTTTGAATGCGGTCTTGCCGAGTGCGCCGATCACACCGGTATGACGCTGGCGCTTGCCGTCAACTACGGCGCTCGTGCCGAGATTACCCGCGCCGCCCGTCAGCTTGCGCTCGATGCCGCCGCCGGCAAGATCGATCCTGCTGCTATCGACGATGATATGGTTGCTTCGCACCTGTACACCGCCGGTCTTCCCGATCCCGAGCTGGTCATTCGCACCTCTGGTGAGCTTCGCCTTTCGAACTATCTGCTGTGGCAGGTGGCTTATTCCGAATTCTATGTCACCGATACCTATTGGCCTGACTTTGATCGTTGGGGCCTTGTCGACGCCATCTTGGCCTATCAGGGCCGTGACCGTAGGTTTGGTGGACTGAGCAAGACCGAGGAGGCTTAATCGTGTCCGATCGTCCCAAGGCATCTGCTCCCAAGACGCCTGCGCGCAAAGCTGCCACTGCGGGAGCGCCTGCAGCGAAGAGCGGCACCGGTTCGTGGCTTGCGGGCTTTATTACCCGTGCCGCCGCCGGTATCGTCTACGCCGTCGTCTTTATCCTGTGCCTGGTTTTGGGTATCGTGCCCACCGCCATTTTTGTCTCTGTCATGAGCGGGCTTTGCTGCTTTGAGTTTTTCCGTATGACGAGGCTCGATGGCAAGGTCGCCAACGAGCACCTGGGCATTATTGCCGCCGTGCTCTTTCCGTTATCGGCGCTTGGCGATTCGCTTTTGCTGAACGCCCTGCTTTTTGCACTGATGCTCGCGGTGGGCATTTGGTATGTTTGGTCGCCGCGTACCCGCATCTCTGATGTGGCCGTGACGCTCATGGGGCCCATCTACACAGGCTTTATGCTGTCGGCTATTGTGCTGCTGCGCGATGCCGTGCCCGGTTTTGCCGGCGCCCTGCTTTCAGTGGGTGTTTGCGCGTCCCTTTGGGTCTCCGATTCGTTTGCCTACATCGTGGGCAGCCGTATCGGCAAACACAAGATGGTTCCCAAGATCTCTCCCAATAAGAGCTGGGAGGGCTTTGTTGGTGGCATTCTGGGCTCGGTTCTCATCTGGCTCATTTTGTGGGTGACGCATCTCTATAAGCTGAGCTTGCCCTATGCGCTGCTTTGTGGCGTGGTTGTGTCCATCCTGGGCGTTATCGGCGACCTTATCGAGTCGCGCATCAAGCGCGGTGTGGGCGTCAAGGATTCCGGTAACCTTATCCCGGGCCACGGCGGCATGCTCGATCGAAGCGATTCGCTTATCTTCGGCTGCATCACCGCGCAGCTGATGCTGATGATCGGAGGCGTGCTGTAATGTCCTTCCAGACGACCTATGGCTCCGATGGACGTCTTCGTGTTGCCATCCTGGGCTGTACGGGCTCTATCGGCACTCAGGCGCTCGATGTTTGCCGTCAGCATGCCGATCGTCTGCAGGTGACGGCTCTTTCCGTTAATTCCAGTACCACTGAGCTCGTTGCGTTTGCCCGTGAGTTTTCGGTTCCGGCTGTTGCCATCGCAGATACCGCTCACGGGTCTGATGCCGTACTGCAGGAGCTGCCTCAGGGCACGAACGTCGGCGTTGGTGCGCAGGCGGTCTGTGATCTCGCGTGCCGTGATGATGTCGATTGCGTGCTCGTTGCCATTGTTGGCGCCGCCGGTCTCGAGGCAAGCCATGCTGCCTTGATCTCGAATAAGCGCCTTGCCCTTGCCAATAAGGAGTCGCTCGTTGTTGGCGGTGACCTGCTGATGCCGTTGGCTCAGCCCGGTCAGCTTATCCCGGTCGATTCCGAGCACTCTGCAATTTACCAATGCTATCTGGGTGAGAATCCGCGCGAGGCCCATTGTATTTGGCTTACCTGTTCGGGCGGTCCGTTCTTTGGCCGTTCGCGCGAGGAACTCGACCGTGTGACGCGCGCCGATGCCCTGGCGCACCCTACGTGGGCTATGGGTGCCAAGATCACGATTGACTCCGCTACCCTCATGAACAAGGGCCTGGAGCGTATCGAGGCGATGCACTTGTTCGGTTGCGACCTCGACTTTATCAACGTGGTCGTGCAGCGCCAGTCAAAGATTCATTCGATGGTCGAGTTTGCCGACGGCTCCGTGATGGCGCATCTCGGGGTATCTGACATGCGCATTCCCATCCAGTTTGCCTTCTCGTATCCCGAGCGCTGGGATACTCCGGCTCCGCGCATCGATTTCCGCGAGTTGGGTCGGCTTACCTTTGATGCGGCCGACATGGATACGTTCCGCTGCCTGGCGCTGGCCGAGCGTGCGGGCAAGACGGGCGGCACCATGCCGTGCGTGCTCAATGCCGCCAACGAGGTCGCCGTCGATGCCTTCCTGCATGATGGTTGCAGTTTTACCGATATCGATCGCATTGTGGAATCCTGTATGGATGCGCATGATGCGCAGACGGTTGATTCGTTTGAACAGCTTCGCGGTATCGATGCGTGGGCGCGTGAAAAGGCCGCGCAAGTGCTCGTCGCAACCCGTTCTTAACCCATAAGGATTGCTTTTTCGTTTTATGGAAACTGTTCTGAGCGTTCTCTCATCGGTCTTTTGGGGCCTGCTGATGCTTTCCGTCCTCGTGTTTTTGCACGAGGGCGGCCACTTTTTGGCGGCGCGTGCCTGCGGCGTCCGGGTGACTGAGTTCTTTTTGGGCCTGCCGTGTCGCTTTGATATCCATCATACGTCTCGTCGGATCGGCACCAAGTTTGGCGTGACCCCGCTGTTGCTGGGTGGGTATGCTGCCATCTGTGGCATGGATCCGACTGATGTCTCGTATGCCGATCGCGTGCTTGCCGCCATCTATCGCCACGGCCGTGTGACGGTGGCCGATCTTGCCGTCGAGCTTGAGCTGTCCGAGGAGGATGTGCTCGAGGCCTGTGCTTTGCTGCTGGGTTGGGGATCCATAGCTCCTTGGTATGAAGAAGGGGAAAAGCCTTCGCCTGGTTACTATCCCACCAAGTACCAGACCCTGCCGCGTGACGCGGCGGGTTATACCACCTTTGACGGCCGTCGGTTCGATCGCGAGCACGCGACTGCCGAGGGCGATGTATGGGAACTGCCGTGCGGCGAGGCCGAATTCCTTGCACGCGAGCGCTCGCACACCTATTTGGGTCAGGGCTTTTTCAAGCGTACCTTTATGCTGCTTGCGGGCATTATCGTCAATATCCTGACGGGCTTTTTGCTCCTTATGAGCATCTATTCCATCGCGGGTGTCACGGTGCCGGTGGACACCAATGTGATCGGCCAGGTTGACGAAGGCTCGATTGCCTCCGCGGCGGGAATCGAGGATGGCGACGCGATTCTTTCGGTCGACGGAGTATCGTGCTCTACCTGGATGGACGTTTACGATGCCATTGGCAAGGCTGCCGGTAAGGACGATATAGCCATTGAGTACGAGCGTGACGGCAAGAAGCATTCGACCACGGTTGCGCTCAAAGAGGACGAACGCCTAGGTGTGTATGTCTCTACGCAGGTGGTCCGTTTAGACCCCATCACGTCGGCTCGCCTGTCGTTCTCCTATGTCGTGCAGACAGCGCAGGGCGTGATGCGCCTGCTCCAGCCTCAGCATACGATGGAGATTCTCGATCAGTCCTCTTCGATCGTGGGTATTAGCGTTATGTCCTCACAAGCTGCTGCTGCCGGCCCTGCCACGTTCCTTTCGTTTGCCGCCCTCATTTCGTTCTCGCTTGGCTTTATGAACCTGCTACCTATCCCGCCACTCGATGGCGGCAAGTTGGTCATCGAGATCATTCAAAAGATTGCGGGCCGCGAGCTTCCGCTCAAGGTCCAGACGATTGTGAGCTATGTGGGCATCGCGCTCTTTGCGCTGCTGTTTGTCTATATGCTTCGTTCCGACATCCTTCGATTTATTCTGTAGGGGAGTGTTTGGATTGTCTTTATCCCATCCTTTGCCTCGCGAGTTGACGCGCCCCGTGCATGTGGGCGGCGTGCAGATCGGTGGAGGCGCGCCGGTGGTGGTCCAATCCATGACCTGCACCGATACCGCTGATGCCCAGGCAACGCTTGCGCAAGTGTGCGCGTTGGCGCAGGCTGGCTGCGATATCGTACGCGTGAGCGTGCCCACCGAGGCCGCGCTTGAGGGTTTCCGCGCCATCTGCGCCGAGTCTCCGGTGCCGATCGTTGCCGATATCCACTTTAACCATAAGCTCGCCATTGGTGCCGTTGAGGCCGGTGCTGCCAAGCTACGCATCAATCCCGGCAATATCGGCGATTGGGCCAAGGTTGACGCGGTGATCGATGCTGCGGGTGCCGCGGGCTGTGCGATTCGTATCGGCGTCAATGCTGGTTCGCTTGAGCAGGATATCGCTGAGCGCGACGATCTCACGCAGCCCGAAAAGCTCGTGATGTCGAGCGAACGTTTCGTCAAGCATTTTGAAGACCGCGGCTTTACGAACATTGTGCTTTCGGCCAAGGCCCATAGCGTGCAAACGACGCTCGACACCTATCGTGCCCTGTCGCGTGAGATTCCCCACGTTCCGCTTCACCTGGGTGTAACCGAGGCGGGTACCAAGCTGCAGGGCACCATCAAGAGCTCGGTGGGCCTTGGAATCCTGCTGTCCGAGGGAATCGGTGACACCATGCGCGTTTCGCTCACGGCCGATCCGGTTGAGGAGCCGCCGGTCGCCTGGGGAATTTTGCAGTCGCTGGGCCTGCGTCGCCGCGGCCCCGAGATTGTCTCGTGCCCCACGTGCGCCCGCTGTCAGGTTAACCTGATCGCAATCGCCGAGGAAGTAACCGAGCGGCTTAAGAACTATGCCGCGCCGCTTTCGATTGCCGTCATGGGATGTGCCGTCAATGGCCCCGGTGAGGCTTCTGATGCCGACCTGGGCGTTGCTTGCGGACGTGGTCAGGGCCTGCTCTTTTCGCATGGCCAGATCATTGGTAAAGTAGCGGAGGACCAAATTGTCGACGCGCTTATGGCCGAGGTCGACAAGCTTATTGAGGAGAAATAAATGACCCGAGCAATGTATATGTCTAAGCTGTATGCTCCGACGCTCAAAGAGGATCCGGCCGACGCTGAGCTTGCGAGCCATCGCCTGCTGCTCCGTGCCGGTATGATCCGCAAGGAGGCCGCCGGTCTCTATTCCTATCTGCCGCTCGCGTGGCGCTCGATTCGCAAGATTGAGAACATCGTGCGCGACGAGATGGACGCCGCCGGCGCCCAGGAGCTCATGATGCCCATCATGGTCGATGCCGAGCTGTGGCGTGAGTCCGGCCGTATCGATGCCTATGGCAAGGAGCTCGTGCGCTTTGATGACCGCCACGGCCGCGAGTTCGTGCTCGGCCCCACGCACGAGGAGACCGTGACTGCCCTGGTGCGCAACGAGCTGCGTTCATACAAGCAACTGCCGGTGAATCTCTATCACATCCAGGACAAGTTCCGCGACGAGTTCCGTCCCCGCTTTGGCCTGATGCGCGGTCGCGAGTTCATCATGAAAGACGCCTACAGCTTTTCTGCCACGCAGGAGAGCCTGCAGGAGGAGTACGACAAGATGAAGCAGGCCTACGCCAATATCTGCGAGCGCTGCTACATCAAGGCCCTGCCCGTCGTCGCCGATTCCGGCGAGATCGGTGGCGACACTTCCGTCGAGTTCATGGCGCTGGCAGAGGCCGGCGAGGCCTCGCTGGTCTACTGCGACGATTGTGGCTTTGCTGCCGATGACGAGGCGGCAAGCACCAAGGTCGTTGTGACCGAGGGCCCCGGCGACGGCACACTCACCAAGGTCGAGACTCCGGGTATGGGCACCATCGAGGCCGTCGCCAAGTTCTTCGGCTTCCCCGAGAACGGTACGCGCAAGTCGCTGGCTCTCATCGACGCCGAGGGCAAGCCGGTTGTGGCCATCGTTCCGGGCGATCATGAGCTCAACGACTGCAAGGCCGAGCATGTCTTTGGCAAGGGCTATCGCATGATGACCGACGAGGAGCTCCAGACCTACGGTCTGCATAAGGGCTTTATCGGACCGGTTAACCTGCCCGAGGGCATTCGTCTGGTCTGCGACGAGAGCCTGCGCGAGTCCAAGCAGTGGGCCTGCGGTGCCAACGAAGTCGACTATCACTTTACCGGTGCCTGCCCCGAGCGCGACTTTACCGTCGACGAGTGGGCCGACCTGGTTACCGTCGTTGCCGGCGACCCTTGCCCGCACTGCGGCAAGCCGCTCTCCGCTGCTCGCGGCATCGAGGTTTCCCAGGTCTTCCAGCTGGGCACCAAGTACTCCGAGGCCATGGGTGCCACCTTTATGGACGAGGACGGCAAGGAGAAGCCGCTTATCATGGGTTGCTACGGCGTGGGCGTGTCCCGCTCGCTCGCTGCCGTCGTGGAGCAGCACAACGACGAGCACGGTATCGTTTGGCCGGTCTCTGTTGCCCCGTACGAGGTTGCGGTGATTCCGCTCGACCCCAAGAAGGAGGAGTGCGCTACCGTTTGCGAGCAAATCGTCGAGGGTCTGTGCGCCGAGGGTATCGAGGTTGTCGTTGACGACCGTGACGAGCGTCCCGGCTTTAAGTTTGCCGACAGCGACCTTATGGGCTTCCCTTATCAGGTGGTGCTCGGCAAGCGCGGCCTTAAGAACGGCACCGTCGAGCTCAAGGATCGTGCCACGGGCGAGCGCGAGGATGTGGCGATCGATGAGATTGTCGCCAAGGTCGCTGAGCTTGTGAAAGCAGCCCGTCGTTAATCGAGCCCGCTGCGTTTAGTGCACTTGTTAAGCGGCCCTGCGTCTCTCGAGGTAGAGATGCAGGGCCGCTTTTGCGTCTAAGGGACATTTGTTGCTAAAAGGAAAACCCCGCAGCCCATGCGAGCTGTGGGGTTTTCCTTTGTGCCTCCGATGCGAAATAAATCGCTCAGATATTACTGATAATCGACGACGTCGATCCAGTTCTTAAGGAACTCATCGTTCACGTTGCGCTTACGAGCGAGCTCGGAAGCGGCGACGATGCTCGTCCACTGACGCACGACCTGCATGGGCATGTCGGCGCGATCGCAGTAGAGCTCCAGGTAGGCCTCGGCCTGGTCCTTGCTGTTGAGGGCAAAGAGCAGGTAGGTGGTGGCAACGTCGGCAGCAGGGGAGCCCTGGGTGGCGTGTGCCCAGTCGCAGACGTACAGCTGGCCGTCGTCGCCAACGATGACGTTGGAGGGGTTGAAGTCGCCGTGGCAGACCTTGAACTCCTTGGTCATGCCGTCCAGACGCTCCTGAAGGTTGTAGCGCGTGGTGGCATTGAGCTGATCGAGGCTGTCGATCATGCGGGCGAACTTGTCGCGCTGACGGTTGAGCAGCGGGGAGGTGTAGCCGTGGATCTCGATCTGGAGGTCGACGAACATCTCGAGGTACTCACCAAAGCGCTGGGGCTCGGCAGCCATCTTCTCGGCAAGGGTGGTGCCCGGAACCTTCTCGGTCACGAGCGCCCAGCCGTTGGCGTTCTCGAGCTGAGAAACCTCGAGAGCCTTGGGGCTGCGGATGCCGCACTCATTGATGCGGGCAAGATTCAAAGCCTCGTTGAACACGTCGGAGACGGGCTTGGTCTCGTTAAAGACCTTGACGATCTTGTCGCCCAGGTCGTAAACGACTTTGTTGCCGCGACGGACGAGCTCGGTCTTGGATTCGGGGAGCAGCATGATTGCATCCTTTCAACGATGCGATAGAAGCAGCGGCGGGGGCGTGCGTGCGCCCGTTCACCCCCGCCGAAATAACCGTGCTAAAAACTAGCAGACGGCGTAGTCCTGGGGCTCGCGGCCATAGTAGGCGTCCAGGTAGAGCTCCTTGATCTCGCTCATGAGCGGGTAGCGCGGGTTAGCGCCGGTGCACTGGTCGTTGAATGCCTGCTCGGTCATCTCGTCGAGGGTGTCGAGGAAGTACTGCTCGTCAACACCGTAGTCGGCGATGGTCTTCTTGACACCGATGAAGTCCTTGAGCTCCTCGAGCTTCGTGATGAAGTTCTCGAAGACCTCCTTGTCGTCCTTGCCCTCGATGCCGCAGTACTTGGCCATCTCGGCGTAGTTGTGCAGCGCGTTGGGGTAAGGATACTGGGAGAACGTGCCCATCTTGACGGGAGCTTCGGCGGCGTTGTAGCGCATGACGCGAGTCAGGATGATGGCGTTGGCGATGCCGTGGGGCAGGTGATGGAAGGCACCGAGCTTGTGGGCCATGGAGTGGTTGAGGCCCAGGAAGGCGTTGGCGAAGGCCATACCGGCCATGCAGGAGGCGTTGTGCATCTCCTCGCGGGCATGCGGGTCCTTGGCGCCGTTTTCGAAGCTGGAGGGCAGGTTCTCGAAGACGAGCTTGGCAGCGCGCTCGGAGAGGCCCTTGGTGTAGTCGGAGGCCATGATGGAGACATAGGACTCGATGGCGTGGGTCATGACGTCGATGCCGGAGGCGGCGGTCAGGCCGCGCGGGGCGGTCATGCAGTTGTCGGCGTCAACGATAGCCATGTTGGGGAGCAGCGCGTAGTCGGCGAGCGGCCACTTGATGCCGGTCTCCTTGTCGGTGATGATGGCGAACGGCGTGCACTCGGAACCGGTGCCCGAAGAGGTCGGGACGGCGACGAAGTAGGCCTTCTTGCCCATCTCGGGGAAGGTGAAGATACGCTTGCGGATGTCCATGAAGTCCATGGCCATGTCCTCAAACTTGCACTCGGGGTGCTCGTACATCATCCACATGATCTTGCCGGCGTCCATAGCGGAGCCACCGCCGACGGCGATGATGACGTCCGGCTCAAAGAGAGCCATCTGCTTGGCGCCGCGACGTGCGCACTGCAGCGACGGATCGGGCTCGACGTCGTAGAAGCAGTCGTGGGCGATGCCCATCTCGTCGAGCTTGGCCTCGATGGCGCGGGTGTTGCCATTCTTGAAGAGGAACTGGTCGGTGACGATAAAGGCGCGCTTCTTGCCCATGACGCTGCCCAGCTCGTCGAGAGCGACGGGCGTGGAACCCTTCTTGAAGTAGACCTTCTCGGGAGCGCGGAACCACAGCATGTTCTCACGGCGCTCGGCCACAGTCTTAACGTTGATCAAGTGCTTCACCCCAACGTTCTCGGAGACGGAGTTGCCGCCCCAGGAGCCGCAGCCCAGGGTCAGAGACGGCTTCATGCCAAAGTTGTACAGGTCACCGATGCCGCCGTGCGAGGACGGGGTGTTGATGACGATACGGCAGGCCTTCATGACATGCTCGAACAGGCTGATCTTCTCGGCCTGGGCGGGATGCACGTACAGAGAGGCGGTGTGGCCCGGGCCACCGGCGAGTACCAGGTGCTCGGCCTTGTCGACGGCCTCCTGGAAGTCCTTGGCGTGATACATGGCCAGGACAGGGGAGAGCTTCTCGTGGGAGAACTCCTCCTTGGCGGGGTCGGTGGAGGTGACCTCGGCGATCAGGATCTTGGTCTTGGCGGGAACCTCGATACCGGCGAGCTCGGCGATCTTGGCGGCAGCCATGCCGGGGATGCGGTGATCGAGAGCGCCGTTCTTGAACATGGCGCCGCGCAGGGCCTCCATCTCGGCACCCTGCTTGACGAAGTAGCAGCCGCGCTTCTGGAATTCGGCCTTAACCTGGTCATAGATGGTGTCGATGACGGTCACGGACTGCTCGGAAGCGCAGATCATGCCGTTGTCGAAGGTCTTGGAGTGGATGATGGAGTTGACGGCGAGCAGCACGTCGGCGGTGTCGTCGATGACGACCGGGGTGTTACCGGCGCCAACGCCCAGGGCGGGCTTGCCCGAGGAGTAGGCGGCCTTGACCATGCCCGGGCCACCGGTGGCGAGGATGATGTCGACATCGCGCATGACCATGTTGGTCAGCTCGATGGAGGGGACATCGACCCAGCCGATGATGCCCTCGGGGGCGCCGGCCTTGACGGCGGCGTCAAGCACGAGCTTGGCGGCGGCGATGGTGCACTTGGCGGCAGCCGGGTGCGGGGAGATGATGATGGCGTTGCGGGTCTTCAGGCTGATCAGCGTCTTGAAGATCGCGGTGGAGGTGGGGTTGGTCGTCGGGATGACGGCGCCCACGATGCCGATGGGCTCAGCGATCTTGGTGATGCCGTAGGCCTCGTCGCGCTCAATGACACCACAGGTCTTGGTGTTCTTGTAAGCGTTGTAGATGTACTCTGCGGCGTAGTGGTTCTTGATGACCTTGTCCTCAAGAACGCCGCGACCGGTCTCCTCGATGGCCATCTTCGCCAGCGGGATACGAGCCTTGTTGGCGGCCATGGCGGCCTCGTAGAAGATCTTGTCGACCTGCTCCTGCGTGTACGTAGCAAAAAGCGCCTGGGCCTCTCGCATCTGAGCGAGTTTAGCCTCAAGCGCCTCTACGTTGTCCACAATTGCGGGAGTAGTGTTTTCCGGTGACTTTTTCACCATTTGTGTCTCCTTGCGATCGGAGATTTACCCTACATGTTGCATGATAGCAAGAAATTATTCGGCGAACGGTAAGATTCCCGTAAAAGGCACACTAAAACGCTTCAATCTACTGAAGCGTTTTAATTAAAAATATCAGCCTGGCATCGGCCCGCCCATTGGGGACAGACTTATATGAGTGCTTTCACTCATTTGGGACAGACATCGTTTTGCCATTTCGCTGTTCTGGACCTGTTATGGCGGTGCAGCTGCTCGATTATATTCATCTCAATCCTGTGAAAGGTGCGCTCGACTCACTCGAGGCGTACCGATGGTCAAGCTTCAAGGCATATCAGCTGGGCTACGATCCCTTTGACATTTGTGATGCGGCCCCTATGCTCGATATTGTCGGAGGCTCCCGTTGCTATTGCGAGCATCTCAAGGAAGTTGCCGGGCGCATCTGGTCGGTGGAGGTTCTTCCACGCCGTCGGATCCCCGATGAGGAGGCCCTTTCCGTTGCGCGCGAAGTCCTGCCGAGCATAGATCCTACGCTGCTTAAGGCCCTGCCACGCCCCGAACGCGATGCCTGCCTGCTGAGGCTCAGGCAGGCACATCTCACGGTCGAGCAAATTGCCCGTATCACCGGTATCGGCGCTACAAGTGTGACCAAGGCCA
Organism: Collinsella sp. SGI.095; assembly: GCF_050314535.1. Taxonomy (NCBI): domain Bacteria; kingdom Bacillati; phylum Actinomycetota; class Coriobacteriia; order Coriobacteriales; family Coriobacteriaceae; genus Collinsella; species Collinsella sp. SGI.095. The sequence continues at coordinate 152,580 of NZ_JBNPNG010000001.1, read as the reverse complement.
CTGCAGGCTGGAAGGAAGCTGCGTGAGGCGGGGGCCGGAGCTAGTCGGGGCGCCGCAGACACGCATCATGTCTGTCCCCAATGAGTGAAAACGCCCATGTAAGTCTGTCCCCAATGAGTGCAAAAAGGCGCCCTCCACAAGAGAGGACGCCTTTGGTAAGTTCTATGTGAACGCGAGGTCTTTGACCCGGAGAGTCCGAGGTACTTGTTGGTAAGACCTTATTTAGGAGCGCGCAACCTTGCCAGACTTAAGGCAGGTGGAGCAAACGTTCATCTTGCGACGGTGACCATCGACGACGACGTAGACACGCTGGATGTTGGGGCGGAACTTACGGTTGGTGACGCGGTGAGAGTGGCTGATGGAGCGACCGGCAACGGGGTGCTTACCGCAAACTTCGCAAACTTTGGACATAACTGACCCTCCTTGGGCGACAAACGAACATGTCGCGTTAACAAACAAGCCTGAACTATAGCACAGAAGCAGCTCCCTGTGCGTAATCTACACAGAGATATTTCTCTTATGGCGATAGTGCCCACGCTACGGCCCTGGACGTAGATCCGATTTGCGTGTAGCAGAGGGGATTATGCCAGCTCGCATCGACGTTTTCAAGCTTGTCCCGCAAATATATATAGGTTTATGGAGCGTTGAGTCCGTTTGCGGATTGCTCCGTATTAATGCTCGCAATTAAGCTCGGGGTTGGCTACACTATCCCTTGACCATTAAAGGGGTACGAGATACCCACATGGATTTATATTGCTGCCATAGAGCAGTCCTTCCTGTGGGTGTCTGGTCCGCTTTGAGCGGTCGGGCATCTATTTTTTTGACTGTATCAGCAGTCAAGACATGTGAGGAAGGAGATCGATGGGCACGACTTCCCCCAAGGCGGTCATCATGGACGAGACCGCCGTCAACCGAGCGATGACCCGCATCGCGCACGAGATTCTCGAGCGCAACGAGGGCTGTGAAGACCTCGCTCTGGTCGGCATCGTCACGCGCGGCGACCTTCTGGCAAAGAAGCTCGCCGAGGCGATCAAGGAGATCGAGGGTGTTGACGTTCCGCTCGGCAGCCTGGACATCAGCTTCTATCGCGATGACTATGCGACTAACTTCGCTCCCGCGATCCACGCTACCAACATTCCCTTCAGCGTCGACGGCAAGCGCGTCGTTTTGGTGGACGACATCCTGTACACGGGCCGCACCATCCGCGCCGCTCTGGACGCCGTTATGGACCTGGGCCGTCCGAGCCGCATCGAGCTGGCAGTTCTCGTTGACCGCGGTCACCGTGAGCTCCCTATCTCGCCGGACTTTGTCGGCAAGAACGTTCCCTCGTCGCACGAGGAGAACGTGCACCTATATATGAAGGAAGTCGACGGCCGTACCGCTGTCGAGATCAACGACGTCGCGCCGGGTTCCCACGTGGGCTCCGCGCCGCTGGGAGGTGAGTAGTACCGTGGCGTTCAATCATAAGCACCTGATCGACATTACCGAGTACTCCGAAGAGGACATCAAGCTCATCCTCGAGACCGCCAAGGCGTTCTCCGAGGTCAACGAGCGTGCCATCAAGAAGGTCCCCACGCTCAAGGGCAAGACCATCGTCAATATGTTCAACGAGCCCTCGACGCGTACCCGCAGCTCCTTCGAGCTTGCCGAGAAGCGTCTTTCGGCCGACAGCCTCAACTTTGGCGGCTCCTCGACCTCCACGGTCAAGGGCGAGAGCCTCGTCGATACCGTCGAGACGCTCAACGCCTACAAGATCGACTGCATCGTCGTGCGCGACAAACATGCCGGTGCTCCCTACATCGTCACGCAGAATTCGCCCGCGAGTGTTATCTGCGCCGGTGACGGTAAGCACAATCACCCCACGCAGGCTCTGCTCGACTTGTACACCATCTGGGAGCACAAGGGTGACTTCCACGGTCTGAAAGTCGCCGTCGTCGGCGACATCGCCCACTCCCGCGTTTGTGGCTCGCTGATTCCCGCGTTGAAGATCATGGGCTGCGAGACCTACGCCGTCGCCCCCGGCACGCTGCTGCCGCCGGCGCCCGAGGTTCTGGGCTGCGACCACGTGACGAGCGACCTCGATTCCGTCCTGCCCGAGCTGGACGTCGTCTACATGCTGCGCGTACAGCAGGAGCGCCTCGAGGGTGCCCCGTTCCCGACCATTCGCGAGTACCACAAGCTCTTCGGCCTGACCAAGGACCGTGAGAAGCTCATGAAGCCCGACGCGATCATTTGCCACCCGGGCCCCATCAACCGCGGCGTCGAGTTCGACTCCTATATGGCCGACCACCCGCAACGCTCCGTCATCCTGGAGCAGGTCTACGCCGGTATCTGCGTGCGTATGGCTATCCTGTATCTGCTGCTTGGAGGTGCCGATAATGGCCTTGCTTCTTAAGAATGCCCACGTCGTCGATCCGTCCGTCGAGCTTGACGGGGTCGTTGACGTCCTGATCGACGGCGACAAGATCGCCGAGGTCGGCGAGAACCTCGCCGCCGAGGGAGCCGAGGTCCGCGACCTTTCCGGTAAGTACCTTGTCCCTGGCCTGGTGGACATGCACGTCCACCTGCGCGAGCCCGGTTACGAGGTTAAAGAGGACATCGAGAGCGGCACCCGCGCAGCTGCCAAGGGCGGCTTCACTGGCGTGTGCGCCATGCCCAACACCGACCCCGTTACCGATAACGGTACCGTTGTTGAGTTCATCAAGTCCCGCGCTGCCGAGGTCGGCCACTGCCGCGTCTATCCTTCCGGCGCCATGACCCGCGGTCTTAAGGGCGAGGCTATGTCCGAGATGGGCGATATGGTCGCCCACGGCGCCGTCGCCTTCACCGACGACGGTCGCGGCGTGCAGGGTGCAGGCATGCTCCGTCGTTGCATGGACTACGGCAAGATGTTCGGCAAGGTCTTCATGAGCCATTGCCAGGACGAGGACCTGGTCGGCCACGGCCAGATCAATGAGGGCAAGGTTTCGACTCGTCTGGCCCTCGAAGGCTGGCCGGCTGCCGGCGAGGAGCTCCAGATCGCCCGCGACATCGAGATCGCAAAACTGACCGGTGCCAAGCTGCACATCCAGCACATCTCCACCGCCCATGGCCTGGAGCTCGTGCGTGCCGGCAAGGCCGCTGGCGTTCAGGTTACCTGCGAGGCCACCCCGCATCACATGTTCCTGACCGAGAACGACCTGGACGAGACCTACAACACCTCGCTCAAGGTTAACCCGCCGCTGCGTACCGACGAGGATGCCGAGGCCATCCGCCAGGGTGTCATCGACGGCACCGTCGACGTCATCGTCACCGATCACGCTCCCCACACGCCGTGGGAGAAAGCCCGTGAGTTCGAGCTCGCGCCCTTTGGCATGATCGGCCTCGAGACCTCGCTGTCGCTCGTGCTCACCGAGCTGGTCAACACGGGCAAGATGGGTATGGGCCGCATGGTCGAGCTCATGGCTATTAAGCCGCGTGAGATCCTGGGCCTTGATCAGGTTCAGGTCAAGGCGGGCTCTGTTGCCGACCTGACCGTCTTCGACGCGTCTGTCACCTGGACGGTCGGCGAGGACGGTTACGAGTCGCGCGCCGAGAACTCCGGTTTTGCCGGCCGCACGCTCACCGGTCGTGCCACCGATGTGTTTGTCGGCGGTAAACAGACGCTTGCCGACGGCTGCATCTGCTAGCATAGCCTTATCGCTTTTGCGCGCGGTGCCCTTGCGGTGCCGCGCTTTCTGTTCGTTTGGTCCATGCAACTGCATGGGGGATTGGAGCGTCTATGCCCACACCTTCCACTGCACGCATGCACGACTTCGAGGTCGTCTCGAACCAGGAGATCGCCGACGGCATCTTCTCGCTCGTTATTTCGGCCCCCAAGCTTGCAAGTGCGCTCAAGCCCGGTCAGTTTGTGAACATCGCCGTGCCCGGCGATGCCTCTTCGCTGCTTCGCGTGCCCTTGAGCTTCTATCGCTCTGACGCCGAGGCCGGTACCGTCGAGCTGTGGTACGCCGTCGTGGGCGACGACACCCGTCGTCTGTCGCAGATGGGCCCCGGCTCCAAGTCCAACCTGTTGGGCCCTGGCGGCCGCGGCTGGCTGGTACCCGAGGGCACCAGGAAGGCGCTGCTCGTGGCGGGCGGCATCGGTGTTCCGCCCGTGCTGTGCCTCGCTGGCATGCTTGCCGAGCAGGGCGTGGCCGTTGACGTGTGCCTGGGTTTTGGCACCGCGTCCAAGGTCGTGGGCGTCGATGAGTTCCGCGCGCTGGGAGCCACGGTCAACGTGTGCACCGACGACGGCTCGTTGGGTACGCATGGTTTATGCACCGATCCTGCCGCTGAGCTGCTCGGCAAGGGCGGTTACGACTACGTCGCCAGCTGTGGTCCCGCCGTTATGATGAAGAAAGTCGCCGCCGCTGCCGCCGAGGCCGGCGCGTACTGCGAGGTGTCGCTCGAGCGCATGATGAGCTGCGGCTTTGGTGCCTGCAACACCTGCAATGTCGAGACGGTCGACGGTATGAAGGGTGCCTGCATGTGCGGCCCCGTGTTTGATGCTTCCAAGGTGGTGGTCTTCTAGTGGGTACCGTGAACATGTCCGTCGATTTCGGCGGCGTCAAGATGCAGAACCCCATCAACACCGCAGCCGGTACCTTTGGCTACGGTTGGCAGTTCCAGAACTTCTTTGATGTCTCCCAGCTGGGTGCCATCACCACCAAGGGTTGCGCTGCCGAGCCCTGGCCCGGCAATCCCGCACCCCGCATGGCCGAGATCCCCGGCGGCATGATCAATTCCGTGGGCCTGCAGAACCCCGGTGTGGCCGCTTTCGCCCGCGAGTCCGGTCCGTGGCTCGAGCAGCTCTCCAAGGACGGTTGCCAGGTCATCTGCCAGGTTGCCGGTCACTCCGTTGATGAGTTCGTGCGCGCGCTCGAGATGTATGTCGAGCTGTGCCCCTGGGCTGCCGGCTATGAGATCAACGTGAGCTGCCCCAACATTGCCGCCGGCGGCGCCGCCATGGGCTCCACGCCCGAGGGCGCCTCTTCCGTTATGGCTGCCTGCCGCAAGGTGACCGATAAGCCGCTGTTCGTTAAGATGGCTCCGGTCAACGTCGCCGAGATCGCCCGCGCCCTCGAGGCTGCCGGCGCCGACGGCCTTTCGGTCATCAACTCCATCCAGGGCATGGCCATTGACGTGCACACCCGCAAGTCCCGTGTGGCCAAGCCCAAGGGCGGCCTTTCGGGTCCGCTGTGCCACCACATCGCCGTGCGGATGGTCTGGGAGGTCGCCCAGGCCGTCGATATCCCCATCAACGGTGTCGGCGGTGTCATGACCGGCGAGGATGCGGCCGAGTTTATCCTGGCCGGCGCCACCTGCGTGTCGGTCGGCATGGCCAACTTCGTCGACCCGTGTGCTTCGCTTAAGATCGCGCACGAGCTCGAGGCCTGGGCGGAGTCCCAGGGCGTAAAGGACATCAACGAGCTGGTAGGTGCGTTCGAATGCTAGAGACCGATGCCCGCGACCGTGTTATCGTCGCCCTCGACTGCGACCGTGAGCGCGCACTCGAGCTCGCTCACGAGCTTTCGGGCCATGCCGCCTGGCTCAAGGTGGGCATGACGCTCTATTACGCCGAGGGTCCCGAGATCGTCAAGACGTTCAAGGATTTGGGCTTTAAGGTCTTCCTCGACCTCAAGTTCCATGACATTCCGCATCAGGTGCGCGGTGCCGCTCGCTCGGCCTCGCTTGCCGGTGCCGACCTGCTCTCGGTCCACGGCTTGGGTTCGGGCGCCATGCTCGCTGCCTGCCGCGAGGGTGCCGAGGAGGCGCGCGAGGACCGCGCCAAGCTCGTCGCCATCACCGTACTTACGAGCATGAATCAGGATGCGCTGGCGGAGATCGGCGTCGAGTCGCCCGTGGCCGAGGAGGCCGCTCGCCTGGCAAAGCTCGCTCAGGCCAACGGCATCGACGGTATCGTGTGCTCGCCGATGGAGGCTCACGACATGCGTGAGCTGCTCGGCCCCGACGCGCTGATCGTGACTCCGGGTGTGCGTCCGGTGGGTACCGCCCTGGGCGATCAATCCCGTGTGGCGACACCTTCCCAGGCTATCGAGCGCGGTGCGAGCCACATCGTGGTGGGCCGTCCTATTACCGGCTCCGACGATCCGGTTGCGGCCTTTGACGCCATCGTCGCCGAGCTGGTCGAAAACGTCGCGTAAAAGATTCCCTCAAGTCACCACTTTTGGGTCTTATTAGCACAAATTAGCCCTTGTGCCTGCGAAAACTTTCCCATCCTTTGTGTGGAATCACAGGTCAGGGGCTCAACTTTGACCTCCGTATATTGCACTTTTCGCAGGTATCGTCTAACCTATGGAGCCGTCGATTGGGCATTTAGTGCGTTTGACGTGCTAAAATGCCAATTATTGCATCAGATATAACCCAACTATTTGGAGGTTCGAATGGCACTCCCTCAGCTTACCGACGAGCAGCGTAAGCAGGCTCTTGAGAAGGCTGCCGCCGCACGTCACGCCCGCGCTGAGCTTCGCGAGCAGATCAAGAAGGGCGAGAAGTCCCTTGAGTCCGTGCTCAACTCCGATGACCCCATCGCTTCCCGCATGAAGGTTTCCACCCTCATCGAGTCTCTGCCCGGTTATGGCAAGGCCAAGGCCGCCAAGATCATGGAGGAGCTCGGCATCTCCGCTACCCGTCGCGTCCAGGGCCTCGGCGTCCGTCAGCGCGAGCAGCTCCTCGAGCAGCTGACCAAATAAGTGAGCGCTCAGGATTCAAAGCTCTTTGTGATTTCTGGACCGTCAGGTGCAGGCAAGGGCACGCTCGTCACTCGTGTGCGCGAGCGCCGCTCGAACCTGGGCCTGACGGTTTCGGCTACCACGCGAGCGCCACGTAAAGGTGAGGTCGACGGCGTCAACTACTTTTTCCTGACGCGCGAGGAGTTCGACCGCCGCGTGGCAAACGGTGAGTTTGTTGAGTGGGCCGAGGTCCACGGTAACTGCTATGGCACGTTGGTGAGCGAGGTCGCATCCAAGCTCGCCTCTGGCTCGTCTCTGATTTTGGAGATTGACGTCCAGGGTGCCCTGCAGGTCAAGGAGCGTTTCCCCGAGGCCGTGTTGATCTTTATCAAGCCGCCTTCGCTTGAGGTGTTACGCGATCGCCTGGTCGGTCGCGGTACCGAGACGCCCGAGACGATCGAGCTGCGTATGGCAAACGCCGCCGATGAACTTGCCCTTGCCGACCGCTACGACGACGTCGTGGTGAATGACGATCTCGACCGCGCGACCGATGAGCTCGTTCGCGTTCTCGATATGCATGAAAGGATCTGAGGTCCGTGTCCGTTGTAAAGCCTTGTATTGACGATCTTCTGGAGAAGACCGATCACAACCGCTTCCTGCTCGCCTCGCTTGCCTCCAAGCGCGCCTGCGACATTAACAGCATGCTGCGTGGCCAGCACAACCGCGTGCTTGCCGTTCAGGATGTCGATGACATTACCATTGGCCTCTCCGGCGCCGATACCATCTCGATGGCTATGGACGAGATTGTCGACGGCGATATCTCCTACGACGAGGCTCGTTACAAGAAGGCGCTCGGCCACAAGGTTGCTGAAGCCTAAATGGCAGCTCGCGTCTGCCTGGTCCACTATCACGAGGTTGGACTGAAGGGCAAGAACCGTGCACATTTTGAGCATATCCTCATGGATAACATCAAGGCGGCCTTGGCCGCCTTTTCCGTGAATGCCGTGTCTCGAATTTCCGGTTATATCCTCGTGACCTTTAACGAGCATCAGGCCGACGAGGCGGCGCGTGTCATTCGCACCGTCCCCGGCGTTGCCCGCGTGTCCCTGGCATATCACACCAACCGCGACCCGCAGGAGTACTGCGCCGCCGCCGTGAAGGCGCTGCGCGAGTTTGGTCCTTTTGATTCGTTTAAGGTGCATGCCAAACGCTCTAACACCGACTACGAGCTCACCTCGATTGATATCAATCGTCAGGTTGGCGAGGTACTGTGCGAGGCCTTCCCCGATAAAAAGGTCCAGATGCACGACCCCGACGCCATGGTGCACGTACTGGTGGTCCAGGGTAGCGTTTACGTGTATGCGCGCTCCGAGCGCGGCGTGGGCGGTCTGCCGGTGGGTTCCGCCGGCAAGGTTGTGACGCTTCTGTCGTCGGGCATCGATTCTCCGGTGGCGACCTGGATGCTCGCGCGTCGCGGCGCGGTGTGCGTGCCGGTACATTTCTCCGGTCGTCCGCAGACACCCGATACGAGCGAGTATTTGGTGCAGGACATTATCCGTGCGCTTGCGCCGGGCGTCCAGGTCGGCCGCCTGTACGTGGTGCCGTTTGGCGATTGCCAGCGTGAGATTTCCGTCACCTGCCCCAGCAACCTGCGCGTGATCATGTATCGCCGCATTATGTATTCGGTTGCCGAGCGCATTGCGCATATCGAGGGCGCCAAGGCTATCGTGACCGGTGAATCGCTCGGTCAGGTTGCCTCCCAGACGCTCGAGAACATTATGGCCGTCAACGAGGCCGTCAAGATCCCCGTGTTCCGCCCGCTGATCGGTTCGGACAAGCAGGAGATCATCGCGCGTGCCGAGGAAATCGGTACCTTCGATATCTCGACCGAGGCTGCTCCCGATTGCTGCACGCTCTTTATGCCGCGCCGCCCCGAGACGCACGCAAAACTCGATGCCGTGCATGAGGCGTGGGAGCTGTTCGATCACGAGGAGATGATTGAGCGCTTGCTCAAACAGACCGAGTACATCGACTTCGAGAGCAACACGTACAAGGCCCCTAAGACCTTAAAACGTAAACATCCTCAGCTTGCTCCACGTGAGATTTACCAAGATCACGAATAATGTTGTGTATAGACCGGCGGTGCATTTGCATCGTCGGTCTTAATCTATCTGGGCATTAGGAGATAAACGGTTCATTTGTCGACGTGTATCTGAATAAATGGACACTATCCTGCAAGGTTTTGGTCAGCTTTTGGTTTGACTTCGATAACCGGTGTGGGCGTGCGGAGGCTACGGCGCTCGTTTCCTGACACGATGGTGTTGGGAGGTGTTTGCTATGGCGCAACGCGAGCAACACGAACGGGTTAAACGGATGGACCGCTGGGCAGAAAAGCTGCTCGGCCATAAGGCGATGGTCGTGGCGATTCTGATTGTCATTGCCGCCGCGAGCGGCTTGGCGATGGCAAGTTTTGGTAGCCGATCCAGCGGCGTGTCGTTTGAGCGTGGTGATGAGGCGGGCGCCTCGGATGTGCGCGGGGCCGGGGATGGGTTACCTGATGATGCCGATGAGTCGTCTGCCAAGAGTTCTTCTGCTGCTGAGGTGTACGTCGATGTCGATGGCGCCGTTGCGAGGCCTGGCGTGTACCGGCTCAAAGACGGAGCGCGGGTGTCCCAAGCGATCGATGCCGCCGGAGGGCTTACGGCTGAGGCGGATGTGACAGGGCTTAATCGTGCGTCCAAGATCACAGATGGTCAAAAGATCTATGTTCCGATGGTGGGGGAGCAACAAGCGGCTGTGGCGGTCGGCGGGGTCGATAGCGGTGCTGCCATGACTGCTGGTGCGGGGTCTTCGTCGGGGCTTGTGAATATCAATACGGCAAGTGCGGCGGAACTGCAGACGCTTTCGGGCATCGGGCCTTCTACGGCCCAGTCGATTATCGATGAGCGGACTCAAAACGGGGCCTTTGCCTCGGTCGATGACCTCATGCGCGTATCGGGGATCGGTGAGAAAAAGCTCGCCAAAATTAAAGATTGCATTTGCGTATGAGTGTGTCCGAGTGCGAGCATGTGATGCCGCCGCGGCCCCTGATGCCGTGGACGATGGCCCTTTGTTCTGGCTTGTGTGCGAGCTGCGGCCTGGTGCTTAACGTGGCAGCCGATTTGCTGCTGGGAGAGCGGGCAGCGCCCGTCACATTGCTTATGGCCATTCCCGTTGCGGCTGCCGCGTGCATCGTATTGGCTCGGTTTTGTATGCGTCTTGTGCGGTGGAGGCGATGGCTGTATGCCGCGGCCCTCGGCCTCCTGGCGGGAGCGGTCGTGTCCGCGGGTTGGGCGATAGGGGCGCTGCGTGCTTCGACGGCACTGGATAATCGAGCTGCGAGCAGTCTCGAGTTTGTTGTACAGGGTGACCCATCCATCAATGACGGGACGTACTCCTATACCTGTGATTCATATGCGGGTGGAAAGCGCTTGGGCGAGATACGGCTGTCGTGTGACCGTGAGCTTGGCGCCGGTTCGCATGTACATGCTATCGGTCGAATGTCGCGGTTTGAGAATGATGCGTATGGGCGCTCACGCGTGCTTCGGGGCGAGCTTCGAAAAGTTAAGGTCATCCGGTTGGTATCGGTTGACGAGGGCTTTCCGGGGCCGTTGCCCTGGCTGCGAAACGAGCTCCTTGCCGCTATCGCGCCCGAGACCGATCCGGCGCGCTCGCTCATTGCCGGCGTTGTCTGCGGACGCTCCTCCGAGCTGCGTGCTCAGCCGGCGGGCGATTTGTTTTCGGTAACGGGCACCGCACATCTTATCGCCGTCTCGGGCAGCCATCTTGCCATCGTTGGGTTTGTGATTGAGAGCGCCCTGCAAAAGACTCGCCTCTCTCGTGGGCTGCAGAGAGGGCTGTTGGTGCTGGCCCTCGCTGCCTATGCCGTCTTTACGGGCGCTTCGCCCTCGGCCGTGCGCGCGTGCTGTATGGTGGCGGTGACGCTTGTCGTCAATGGCGCCGGACGTCGTCGGCATGGCCTTTCGGCTCTATTTTTGACCATGACAATCTTTATGTTGCTGCGGCCGACAGTATTGTTCGAGATGGGTTTTCAGCTATCGTGCGCCAGTGTTTTTGCCATCCTTTGTTTTTGCCCCTACGCTACCTACGCCTTGGGCGAGCTGAGCGTGCCATCGGGGGTTGCCAGTATTTTGTCCGTCACGCTGTGCTCGCAGCTCGCGACACTTCCCGTAACCATTCCCGCATTTGGGATGTTTTCGCTCATTGCCCCGCTTGCAAATGCCGTGATCGGTCCGGTGATAAGCGTGCTGCTCGCATCTTCGGTTGTGCTGGTGCCTTGCTCGCTTGTGCCGCTCTTGCGTCACGGGGCGCTTGTGGTGCCCATGGCTATCGCTCGCTGTGCCCTGTTCTTTGAGCAGCTCTTTGCTGCCGTTCCGGGCGCATCCGTAAGCGTGCCGCCCGATACGCCCTTGGTATACGTGGTGCCTTTTTCGCTGGTGGTCCTCTTGGTCTTGTGGCCACGCCCCAGCGCGCGGCCCATGGCAGTGGGGCTGCTGTGTTTGATGCTTGCGGCGGGCGTTCCGTATGTCTATTGGGATCGATGTGCGCCGCCTTCGGTGACAGTCCTTGATGTTGGCCAGGCCGATGCGATTCTGGTTCGTCAGGGTGGCGCCGTGGCGCTCGTCGACTGTGGGCTCGACGCGCGCGTGGTGTCGGCGTTGGTTCGCAATAACGTCCACCATATCGACGCCGTCTTCGTGACGCATTGGGATGAAGACCATTGGGGCGGTCTTCCCGACGTACTCGATCGGTTTTCGGTTGGAAGCATTGCGGTTGCGGCGGATGCGCTGGGCAGTGCGCCTGCTGAGGTTCTGAATCGCCCAAGCGTCACGTATCGGCAGGTGGCTCGCGGAGACACAGTCGATATCGGCGCATTTCGGGCTCGTGTGATGTGGCCGTTTGATACGGTTGACGGTGAGGGCAATGAGGACTCGCTTGTCTTGCTGCTCTCCTATGCTCAGGAAGGCAAAAGCCTGCGTATGCTCCTCACTGGTGATGCCGAGCTCGATCAGGAGCGCGAGTTTGTACAGGAGGTGGGTGATATCGATGTGCTCAAGCTGGGGCATCACGGCTCAAAAGATTCTGTCGATACAGACCTGCTGGAAACCCTTAAGCCCGAGCTCTCTATTGCGAGCGCGGGCGAGGGCAACCGCTACGGCCATCCATCCGATGCCTGCATCGATGCCGTTAGCGATGCGGGCGGCGCGTTCGCATGCACTATCGAGAGAGGCGACATTACCGTCTCGCCGACTGCGGCCGGTTTTGCCATGCGATGCCAGCGACCGTGATGCTGCCGTTGGCGCGGGACCAACCCGTGGGATAGAATGGCACGGTACGAACAGGAGAGCCTGCGGGAGGGGAGCGCGATGTCTGAAACCGGTCTGCTGCCGGCATATCTGATCGTCGGTACCGACGGAGTCAAGCGCGACCACGCCGTCTCGCGTATGAAAGCACGTCTGGAAAAGTCGGGTATGGTCGAGTTCAACCTCGACGAGCGCGACATGACCAAGGACCCCGATATCGAGTCCATTATCGGATCGCTCAACACTTTTCCCATGGGCAGCGAGTTTCGCTTGGTAATCCTTGACGGCTGCTCAAAGCTCGCCAAGGCGGTCTCGGAGCCGCTTGTCGAGTATTTAGCGAGTCCAAGCCCCACAACGGTCTGTCTCATCATCGCCGACTCGCTTGCCAAGAACACGCGCCTGTATAAGGCGATCGCCAAGATCGACAAGAAGGCCGTGATCGATTGCTCCGGCACCAAGCGCTGGGAGCTACCGCGCCGCGTGCAGCAGATGGCGACGCAGCACGGCAAGTCGATCTCGACGGCGGCCGCCGAGGAACTCGTCTCGCGTTCGGGTGAAAACACTCGCATGCTCGATAACGACTTGGCCAAGCTTGCCCAGATGGTCGATGCGCCGCAAATTGAGCTTGCCGATGTGGAACGCTGGATCGTGCGCACGGCCGAAGTTCAGCCCTGGGATTTTCTCAACGCGGTCTCGGCTCGTGATATGCGCCGCTCGCTTGAGCTCTTTGGGCTGCTACCCGCCAAGAGCTATGTGTGGACCTACACGCTGCTGTGCGGACGCATTCGCGAGCTTATCGTCGCCAAGGCGCTCGATGCGCGTGGGCAGGGTCGCGAGCTTGCCGCGACGCTCAAGCTTCAACCCTGGCAGGTTAAGAATCACCTGACCTGGGCACGCCGCTTTTCGATGGCGGAGCTCGTCGCGGCGCTCGAGGGCGCGGTCGATGTTGAGCTCGCTCTTAAGGGTTCGGCCGATTCTCAGAACGCGCTTTTGCTCTGGATTACGAACATCTTGAGAAAAACGTGATGATACCTGTCTATTTGACAAATTCGTTCTATCCCTTTGAGGAGGAGCGTGCTATAGTAGGCGCTTGCATGACCTCACCGTGTCTCAGAGGTGTCATACATTTTTTGCAAGGAACTCGAAAGGAACTCCAGAAGTGGCAAACATCAAGTCTCAGAAGAAGCGTATCCGCACCAATGAGGCAGCTCGCATGCGTAATAAGGCTGTCAAGTCCGAGCTCAAGACGCTGACCAAGCACGTCCAGTCCGCCGTCGCCGAGGGCGACGCCGAGAAGGCCCAGGCTGCCCTCAAGACCGTCACCAAGCGTCTCGACATGGCTGCCGCCAAGCATGTTATCCACAAGAACCAGGCTTCCAACCGCAAGTCCGGTCTTGCCAAGCTCGTGAACAGCATCAACGCCTAAGTTGTAAATTTCACACCACACAGATTACGCGCATAAATGGAGCCTGTTTTATGGAACAGGCTCCATTTTTTGTATCGCTCGGGTAAGATAGTCCGCATGAATACTTCAATTGACATTTCCCACATCCGCAACTTCTCGATCGTTGCGCACATCGGCCATGGCAAGTCCACGATCAGTGATCGCATCCTCGAGCTCACCCATACCGTCGACGAGCGCGACATGGAATCGCAGCTGCTCGACACCATGGATATCGAGCGCGAGCGCGGCATCACGATCAAGTCCAATGCCGTTCGCGTTTCCTATGACGCCGACGATGGCGAGACGTATCAGTTCAACCTGATCGATACGCCGGGCCACGTGGACTTCACCTACGAGGTCTCGCGTTCGCTTGCCGCTTGCGAGGGTGCGGTGCTCGTCGTCGACGCCACGCAGGGCGTCGAGGCGCAGACCGTCTCCAACGCGACGCTCGCCATGAACGCCAACCTGGATATCGTGCCCGCTATCAACAAGATCGACCTGCCGTCGGCACACCCCGACGAGGTTAAGACCGAGATCGAGGATGACCTGGCGATTCCAGCCGACGATGCCGTATGCGTATCGGGCAAGACCGGCGAGGGCATCCATGATCTGCTGGAGTCCATCGTCTTTTTGATCTCACCGCCCAAGGGCGATGCGACGGCGCCGCTCAAGGCGCTCATCCTGGATTCGTATTTTGACGAGTACCGCGGCGTCGTTGCCACGGTCCGCGTCTTTGACGGCTCCATCAAGAAGGGCGATACCCTGCGCATGATGCAGGCCGAGGGCGACTTTTTGGTCGATGGCGTGGGCGTCAAGCGTCCCGCCGAGACTCCGGTCGACGCGCTGACGGTCGGTGAGGTGGGCTACGTGGTCACGGGCCTGAAGGACCCTGAGGCCGTTCGCGTGGGCGATACCCTCACGTGGGCGTCGAATCCCTGCCCTGAGCCGCTTCCCGGTTACCGTGAGGCCAAGCCCATGGTCTACACGGGCTTGTTCCCGATCGACAACAAGGATTATGAGAACCTGCGCGACGCTCTCGATAAGCTGCATGTCAACGACCCGTCGTTGGTGTGGGAGCCCGAGACCTCGGTGGCGCTCGGCTTTGGCTTCCGCGTTGGCTTCTTGGGCCTGCTGCATATGGAGGTCGTCAAGGAGCGCCTGGAGCGCGAGTTCAACCTGGACCTCATCGCCACGAGCCCTTCGGTGGACTACCACGTCTACAAGACCGACGGCGAGATGCTTGATGTCCGCAGCCCGCAGGATCTGCCCGAGGCCACGCGCATCGAGCGCATTGAGGAGCCCTACCTCAAGGCCAAGATTATCTGCCCGCCCGAGTATACGGGAGCCGTCATGCAGCTCGCTATCGAGCACCGCGGCATTACGACCGACATGATCCACCTCACGAGCAAATCGGTCGAGATGCGCTTCGACATGCCGCTCGCCGAACTCATCCTGGACTTCTTTGACCAGCTCAAGAGCCGCACCAAGGGCTATGCGTCGCTCGATTATGAGTTCAACGAGTATCGTCCCTCCGAGCTCGTCAAGCTCGATATCCTGCTTTCGGGCGACGAGGTGGACGCGCTTTCGTTTATCGTGCACAAGGACAAGGCCTATGGCCTGGCCCGCGGGTTGTGCGACAAGCTTAAGGAAATTATTCCGCGCCAGCTGTTCGAGGTGCCCATTCAGGGTGCCATCGGCAACAAGATCATTGCCCGCTCGACCGTCAAGGCGCGCCGCAAGGACGTTTTGGCCAAGTGCTATGGCGGCGATATCTCGCGTAAGCGCAAGCTGCTCGAGAAGCAGAAAGAGGGCAAGAAGCGCATGAAGGCCATCGGTTCGGTCGAGGTCCCGCAAGAGGCCTTTATGGCGATCCTCAAGGTGGACGAGTAGTTCCATGGCGCTTTCCGAATACAGTACGCGGCTGCTGGGTGCCTATGCCGAGCAGCCGTTCCTTATGGCTCCCATGGCCGGCGTGACCGATCCTGCCTATCGCATCATGTGCCGCCGCCGCGGCGCCAATCTTGCCTATAGCGAGATGGTGAGCGTGGCGGGCCTTGCCTATGCCAGCAATAAGACGTGGCGCCTGGTGCTGCCGGCCGACGAGGAGCGGCAGATCTGCGTGCAGCTCTTTGGCTCCAAGCCCGATCAATTTGCGAGCGCCGTCGCTGCCGTCGAGGAGCGTGTGGGCGATCGCCTGTCGCTGATCGATATCAACATGGCCTGCCCGGCTCGCAAGGTCGTCACCAAAGGCGAGGGCTCGGCGCTCATGCGCACGCCCGAGCTGGCCGAAAAGATCGTCGAGGCGGCGGTGGGCGCGGCGCACGTGCCCGTGACCGTTAAGATCCGCAAAGGCTTTTACGCCGAAGATCGCAATGCCGCGACGTTTGCCCAGATGCTCGAGGGGGCGGGCGCCGCTGCTGTGGCGGTGCATGGTCGCTGTGCCACGCAGCTCTATACGGGTCAGGCCGATTGGTCGGTCGTCGATGAGGTGGCCGATGCCGTCGAGATTCCCGTTATCGGTTCGGGCGACGTGTTCTCGGCCGAGGATGCCGCGGAGCATCTGCGCAACTCGGGTGCCAGCGCGGTGTTTATCGCACGCGGTATCTACGGTAATCCCTGGGTCTTTGGTGATGCTCGCGCCCTTGCGCTCAATGGCGTACCGGTGCCGGTGCGCAGCTCTGTCGAGCGCCTGGACGCCCTGCGCGAGCATCTCACACTGACGCATGAGCTTCTGCCGCTCATGTCGCGTGCCCGTACGTATGCAAGCTGGTATCTAAAGGGCATGCCCCATGCCGCCGCCTGGCGTGCCCAGGTGGTGCGTTGCTCCACATATGAGGAGTTCATGGCATTGGTCGATGATATCGAGCGCGATGTGGTGGCCTGCGAGGCCGCGCTTGCCGCTGGCGAGTCGGTGCCCGCCCATCCGCTGGAGGCCTAACGGTGGCCGTTACCGCGCTGTACGTGCATGTGCCGTTTTGCGCTCAAAAGTGTCGGTACTGCGACTTTGACTCACGCAGTTTTGCTCCGTGCGACCTGAGCGCTGCGCTCGATGCCTATTTTGAGCAGCTGTATGCGCGCCTTGATGCCTTTGGAGACACCGGGGCGCTTGCTCAAGTCCGCACCGTCTATGTTGGCGGCGGCACACCGTCGCTGGCGGGAGAGCGTCTGGTGGAGCTTGCCCGGCGTATTTGCATGTGGTGCAAGCCCGTTGAGTTTACCTGCGAGGCTAATCCTGAGTCGCTGACCGCCGAGCTTGCCGCTGCGCTTGCCAAGGTTGGTGTCACACGTGTCTCTCTGGGTGTGCAAACGCTCGATAACACCGAACTCACTGCCATCGGCCGCATTCACGATGCCGATCGGGCGCTCGCTGCCATCACGACGGTTAAGGACGCTGGACTCGATGTGTCGTGCGACCTTATGTGCGGCCTTCCCGGGCAGACCGCAGCGAGTTGGAAGTGCACGCTCGATGGCGTGTTGGCAGCGGCGCCGCAACATGTGTCGGTGTACCCGCTCACGCTCGAGGAAGGCACGCCGCTCTACCGCATGGCGTGTTACGACGAGTCGCTCGAGCCCGACGAGGATTTTCAGGCTGCGTGCATGGAAGCGGCGCGCGAGCGTCTGGGTGCGGCCGGCTATCACCCGTATGAGGTGGCAAGCTATGCACTCGACGGACATGAGTGCTCGCATAACATCGCCTATTGGACCGGACGGGGCTATCTGGGCCTGGGTCGCTCTGCCGCGGGCATGTTCGACGCCGAGGATTTCGATCGCTTGGCCGGGCTTTATCCCGACGTGCCCGCTCGCGGCGATGCGTATCGCGTGCGTCTGGTACAACGCGACGATGCCGCGACGACGTTTGATGCCGAGTATCTGTCGCAGCGCGAGGCGGCGGCGGAGGATTTGATGCTTGCCTGCCGCATGACGCGTGGCATTGGGCCCGACCTGTTGGTTCGCTCGGCAAGCGTGATTCCTGCAGACGAGCTGGCGGCGTCCTGCGACCGTGCGCTCGAGTTGGGCCTTGCCACCTGGGTACCCGATGATGTCGAGGGGCATGCGGGGCGCATCACCTCAAAAGATGTTGTAGCAGGTCGCGCCCGCGCCCGTTTAGCGCCCACCCACTTGGGCTGGCTCGATGGAAATATGCTGTTCGAGCTGTTTTGGGGTCTAGCTTAGGCCGCTCGGGTAGAATTACCGCAATATATACGCTGCTGTGAGCAGGAGGTTGCCGCGCATGGCGACGATGAACGAAAAAGATTACTACGAGATCTTGGGTGTCTCCAAGGACGCCACCTCGCGTGATATACAGAAGGCCTTTCAGCAAAAGGCCCGCAAGCTCCATCCGGACGTCAACAAAGAGCCGGATGCCGAGGAAAAGTTTAAAGAGGTTTCCGAGGCCTATGCCGTGCTTTCGGACGAGCAGAAGCGTGCGCGCTATGATGCCATGCGCTCGGGCAATCCCTTCGCCGGCGCTCCTTCTGCTTCGCCCTATGGCGGCGGCTACGCCGGCAGCGCAGGCTATGGCAATCCCTTTGAGGGCGGCTTTCCCTTTGGTGGCGCCTGGGGCCAGCAGCGTCGCAGCCAGGCTGCCTATAATCCCGAGAACGGCGCCAACGTGGTCGTCGATATTAAGCTCGACGCCAAGGAGGCCAAGGGCGGTGCCCGCAAGACCGTCCGCTATACGCGCTTCGATACCTGTGGTCATTGCGGAGGCTCGGGCTCTGTCTCGTCCGAGCATGCACATACCTGTCCGAGCTGCGGCGGTCGCGGCCACATTGACGTCGACCTGTCCTTCCTGTTTGGTGCCGGCACGTTCCAGTCGGTCTGCCCCGAGTGCGGCGGTTCCGGTAAGGTCGTCGCCGACCCCTGCCCCGATTGCGGTGGCAGCGGACGGACCCGTGTGACCTCCGAGCAGACGATTGAGTTTCCTGCCGGCACGCATGATGGCGACGAGGTCCATATTGACGGCATGGGTCACGCCGGCACCAACGGTGCCTCGGGCGGCGATTTGGTCGGGCGCGCCCATGTCGAGGCCGAACGCCTGGAGGGCAAGGCTCGTACCGGTTTTTACCTGATGGGCATCGTGGCGCCTTTTTTGGTGCTGTCGGCCATCTCGGGCGTGTTCTCGGCCTTTGCCATGATGTGCTTTGTTCCGTTTGCCATGGGCTTGTTCATGGTGCTCTCGGACGGCGTGCTTCACCGCAGCCTGCTGTGGTGGAAGCGCGGCGCGATGCAGTTTGCCAACGGTTTTGCCAACGGATTTATGTTTGCTCTCGTGTCGGTTTGGTTTGCGAGCTGCTCGCAACGTGCCATGCTTTCGCCCTACGCAATGCAATAACATCAAACCCTTTGTTTGCGGTCGGCCCAGCTTGGGTATAGGACGCACTGTGACAATAATGAAAGTCGGAAGGATTCGGTCGTGTCGGAAAATAGGGATTACTACGAGGTACTTGGCGTCGACAAGGATGCCGACGCGCGGACGATTAAGCGCGCGTTTCTAAAGAAGGCCCGTATCGTACACCCGGACGTTTCGGACGACCCCGATGCCGAGGCCAAGTTCAAAGAGCTCAACGAGGCATATTCCGTTCTTTCCGACGAGCAGAAGCGTGCAAACTACGATCGCTACGGTTCGCCCGACGGCCCCGGTGGCTCCGGCTATGTCGACATTAATGATATCTTTGGCGGCATGGGCATGGACGACCTCTTTTCGTCGTTCTTTGGCGGCGGTGCCGGCGGTGGCGCCCGAAATCGCCGCGAGCGTCGTCGCGGCCGCGATATGGCCATCTCCCTTTCGGTGACCCTTGAGGAGGCGGCGCTCGGTTGCAAAAAGACGATCAGCTATGACCGCCTTGCCCCCTGTGATGATTGCAATGGCACCGGTAGGGCGGAGGGTGCGGCCGAAAAGCAGTGCAGCCGTTGCCACGGCACGGGCTATGTCACGACGGTCCAGCGCTCGTTCCTGGGTCAAGTTCAGTCCTCTTCGCCCTGCCCCGACTGCCATGGCGAAGGCACGGTCATCGACCATCCCTGCGAGACCTGCGACGGTCAGGGCCGCACGCCTTCGCACGAAAAGATCGACATCGATATCCCCGCCGGCGTCTCGACCGGTCGCCAGCTGCGCGTGTGCGGCTTTGGCGAGGCAGGCCTTCGTGGTGAGCCCTCGGGCGACCTGATCGTCAACGTGCGCGTCGCCGATCACGAGCGTTTTAAACGCAACGGCGACGACCTGTACCTCGTGAGCGATATCTCGATTGCGCAGGCTGCGCTCGGCTGCGAGATTAAGGTTGAGGGCATTTTGCCCGACGAGGTCGTCAAGGTGTGCGTCCCCGCCGGTACGCAGTACGGCGATACCGTGAGTGTCAACAACTACGGTATGCCCCGTATCGGCGGTGGCGGCTCGCGTGGACGCTTGATCGTTCAGCTGCGCGTGCTCGTCCCCTCGAACCTTTCCGCTAAGCAGCGCGAGCTGCTCGAGGCTTTCGCCGCCGAGTCGGGCGACGATGTCGCTTCCGGCAAGAAATCGGTGACCGATCGCATTAAGAGCGCTCTCGACGACATCCTCGATTAAGGAGCCCGCGTGCTCGCACCTCATATCTCTGTTGTCAACCTCGGCTGCCGTGTCAACCGGGTTGAGTCCGACCGTATCACTGCCGATCTTATGCGCCTGGGTTTTGCAATGGTGGAGCCTCAGGATGCGGAGCTGATCGTCATTAACACCTGTGCCGTTACGGGCGAGGCCGAGGCCAAGACCCGTAAGGCCGTCCGCCATGCGCTGGCTCATCCAAAAGAGCCCTATGTGGTCGTGACCGGGTGCGTTGTCAATTTGCACCCCGAGGAGCTTCTGGAGCTTTCGGACCGCGTGATCGCGGAACCGTCTAAGATCGATGTCGCCGAACGCGTCTGCGAGGTGCTGGGCGTTGAGACCGATAGTGTGGCCGCCTGTAGCGACGGCGACGTGGTCGACGCGCTCGGTCGCTCGCGTCTGGGTGTGAAGATCCAGGACGGCTGCAACCATCGTTGCACCTATTGCATTGTGTGGAAGGCCCGCGGCCCCGAGCGCTCCGTGCCGGTCGAGTCTGTGCTCGAACAAGTTCGTGAGGCTCAGGAGGCCGGCGTGCCCGAGGTGGTGCTGACGGGCGTGAACCTGGGCGCCTACGATGGCAAGAGTGCGACCGACGAACACGTCGAGATCGATGAGCTGCTCGAGTCAATCATGGAGCGTACGTCTATTCCTCATGTGCGCATTTCCTCGGTCGAGCCCATGGATATCTCCGAGCCCCTGCTTAAGGTCATGGCGCGCTATCCGCAGCGCATCGCCCCGTTTTTGCACCTGCCCGTGCAGTCTGGCTGCACGGCGACCCTGCATCGCATGGGCCGTCCCTATAGCGCCGAGGCATTTGAGGAGACGGTTCGTATGATTCGCGCCAACTTGCCTCAGGCGTCCCTTTCGTGCGACGTCATCGTCGGTTTTCCCGGCGAGACGGACGAGGAATTTGAGGAGTCGCTGGCGTTGTGCCGTCGCGTGGGCTTTTCGCGCATGCATGTCTTCCGCTATAGCAAGCGTCCCGGTACCCTTGCTGCCGACATGCCCGACCAGGTGCCGCCCGAGGTTATGGCTGAGCGCAGCCGTCGTATGCGAGCCGCGGCGCAGGAACTCGCCATTGCCGACGCCCGCCGTCGCGTGGGCACCGTCGAGCGTGCCGTGCTCGAGTATGGCGACAACCTGACGCTCGGTTCGTTCCATCATGCCCGTCTTGACGATACCTGCGGACTCACAGTCCCGTGCCTGCTCGATGTTGCTATCATCGGAGTCGATGATTCCGGCTTGGTCCATGCACGCAGGGAGGTTCATGGAAGCCTCGAAGATTAGACTTACCGTTCCCGATGGAATTGATCCCTCGCGCGTTTTGGGTGCCGGCGACGGCGTCCTTCGTGCGCTCGAGAGCTTGGTTCGCGCCCACGTGGTCGCCCGTGGCGACAGTATCGCCGTGTGCGGTGACCCGGACGAGGTCGAGCTCGTGGCGCGCTTTTTCGAGCATGCTTTTCGCGAGGTTGCCGCCGGACGGACGCTGTCTGTCGACGATGTCTCTCGCTGCCTGGCCGTCTTGCGCGACGGTGAGTACGGGGCTACGTCGCTTCGCGATGACGTGCTGCTTTCGTATCGCGGTCGTGCCATTCGCCCCAAGACGCTCGGTCAAAAGCGCTATGTGGATGCTATCCGCTCGCATACCATCACGTTTGGCTTGGGTCCTGCCGGTACCGGTAAGACCTATCTGGCCATGGCGCTTGCCGTTGCCGCGCTCAAGCGTCACGAGGTGGGCCGTCTGATCTTGACGCGTCCGGTTGTCGAGGCGGGGGAGAACTTGGGCTTTTTGCCCGGTACCCTCGAGGAAAAGATCGATCCCTACATGCGTCCGCTCTACGACGCCCTTTTTGACATGATGGATCGCGAGCGCACCGATGAGCTTATGGAGCGTGGCGTGATCGAGATCGCCCCGCTTGCCTACATGCGCGGTCGTACGCTGAGCGATGCCTTCGTGGTGCTCGACGAGGCTCAAAATACCACGCCCGAGCAGATGAAGATGTTCCTGACGCGCTTGGGCTTTAACTCCAAGTTTGTGATTACCGGTGACCTGAGCCAGCGTGACTTGGTAGGTCGTCGCGGCGGTCTTGCCGACGTTGAGCAGATTTTGGGTCGTGTCGACGATGTCGCGTTTTCGCACCTCGAGCGTGCCGACGTGGTGCGTCACGCCTTGGTGGGGCGAATCGTCGAGGCATATGATGCTTATGATGACGTGCGCGAGAAACGCGTGCGCGACCGAAAGGAGTCCCGTTGAGTGTATTGATCAGCAACGATGCCGAGCTCGATACGCTGCTTGACGCGCAGGAGGTAGAGCATATCTGCGAGGTCGTGCTTGCTGCCGAGGGCGTTGAGCGAAAAGTCGAGATTTCCCTTTCGTATGTCGATGAGGATGAGATGCACGAGCTCAACCACGAGTGGCGCGGTATCGACCGTACCACCGATGTCCTCTCGTTTGAATGCGACTCGGCCTTTGACGAGGATATCCCAGCCGACGAGACGCTCGAGCTCGGCGATATCATCTTGGCCCCGCAGGTCATTGCCCGTCAGGCCCCCGGCTTTGGCAATAGCCCTGCCGATGAGTGCCGCCTGATGCTCGTGCATGGCATGTTGCATTTACTGGGCTACGATCATATCGAGGACGACGAGGCCGAGGTCATGGAGGCCCGCGAGGACGCCATCCTGCGCGATCTGGCGCTCGAGCGCGGCGAGGACCCCAAGCTGGTTCACGTCGGCCCCATCACCAACCATGCCCACGACTAGGAGCCGTCTATGATTCCCGGATCGAACAAGGACCATCCGTCCTTTTTAAAGTCGTTCTCCTACGCCATGGAGGGCTTCGTTACCGCCGTCAAGACCGAGCGTAACATTAAGGTCATGCTCGTGGCGGGTGTGTGCACTGTCATTGCCGGCTGCATCGTGGGGCTCGACATTGCCGAGTGGGCTACGATAATCATTTGCTGCGGCCTGGTGATTCACGGCGAGCTGTGCAACACCGCCATGGAGGCGATTGTCGATTTGGCGACCCAGGAACTCCATCCGCTGGCAAAGCGTGCAAAGGATATCGCCGCCGCCTCCGTATACGTTCTTTCCATCACCGCCGCGATTGTGGGCTTGTTGGTATTTGCCCACGCGCTCGGCTTTATTTAGAAAGGGATCTTCATGTCCGACAATATGCAGCCTATCGATGAAACGCTGGACGACGAGCCCCTGGATGCTGTGGATGCCGAAGCGACTGAGGCTTGCGAGGTCGAGGAGTTCGACCCGTTTGAGGGCATGAGTGACGAGGAGCTCGACGCCCTGTGCGACGAGGACGACAGCCTCGCGGGCTTTGGCGACGTTGAGCCCGGTTTCCGCAGCGGCTTCGTGGCCCTGGTCGGCCGCCCCAACGCCGGTAAGTCCACGCTGCTCAACGCCTGCTATGGCAAAAAGGTCGCCATCACCTCGCCGGTGGCCCAGACGACCCGCCGTCGCATGCGCGCCGTCGTCAATCGCCCTGGCTACCAGCTGGTTTTTGTCGATACTCCGGGTATCCACAAGCCCAAGGACGGTTTGGGGACCGAGCTCAACAAGAGTGCGTTGTTCGAGCTAAACGATGTCGATGTCGTCGCGTTTTTGATTGATGCCACCAAACCGATCGGCAGGGGAGACGCCTGGGTTGCCGAGCGCGTCAGATGCGCCCGTTCCAAGAAGGTCCTGGTGCTCACCAAGGCCGATGAGGCCGATCCCGCACAGGTCATGGAGCAGCTTAAGGCCGCCCACGAGCTCATGGAATATGACGATGAGATCGTGACGTCGTCGGTCAAGAACTTTAACGTCGATGCCTTCATCGAGACCGTTGCGCACTTTTTGCCCGAGGGCCCGCGTTGGTTCCCCGAGGACATGGGTACCGACGCTTCCGACGAGACGCTCGTTGCCGAGTTTGTGCGCGAGAAGGTCTTGCGCCGCACCCGTGATGAGATTCCGCACTCCGTTGGCGTAATCTGCGATGCGCTCGAGCAGACCAAGAAGGTGCTGCGCGTGCATGCCACTATTTACGTTGAGCGCGAGGGCCAAAAGGGCATCATCATCGGTAAGGGCGGCGAGATGATCAAGCATATCGGCATCGACGCCCGTCGCGATCTTGAGCGCATCTTTGGCACGCAGGTCTTTTTGGAGCTGGACGTGAAGGTAAAGGCCGGCTGGCGTGACGACGAGGCCCAGATTCGCCGTTTTGGCTACAACGCCGAGGACTAAGGGCGCGCGGCGCTCATGGCAGGCTCACGGACATATCGCACAAAGGTACTCGTCCTCGATAAGACCAAGCTCAAGGAGACCGATCTGATCTTGACGATGCTTGATGAGCGGGGTCGGCAGGTCCGTGCCGTGGCAAAGGGCGCGCGCAAACCCGGCGGGCGCCTGGCGGCGCGCTGCGAGCTGTTCTGTACCGTCGATATGCTGCTCGCGCACGGACGGTCACTCGACGTGGTTTCCCAGGCCGAGCTTATGGAGGCGCCGCTCGGCGCCGCGCCCGATTACGAGACGACCTGCGCCGCAAGCGCGATCGCCGAGGTCGCGCGCGTGTGCTCGTTCGAGGACGCCGAGGACCCGTTTACCTTTGCCATTACGCAGCGAGCACTTGCCCTGGTGGGCAGCAGGCTCGACACGGCACATATGGACCTGCTTGTGGCGGCATATGTCTTTAAGCTGCTGTCGCACGTTGGCTATCGACCCGATTTTTCGGCCTGCGTACTGTGCGGAGACCCCATGCTGTCGTATTTTTCGCCCCAGGCGGGCGGGCTCATGTGCGGGTCGTGCGCGTCGAGCGTTCCGGGTGCCGAGCTGGTGTCGACCGGCGAGGTCGCATGGCTGCGCGCCCTCATGTCCATGACCTTCGATGCGCTCATGGCCGAGAGGGTCGATCCCCATACTGCCGCCTTTTTGCTGGGGCTTTCGCATGTTTGGGCTGCGACGCACACCGATCAGCGTCTTCGCGCGATGGAATTCATGTTGGGTCGGTGATGATGGGCATACGCGGTCCGCTTGTGGTAACATACCGACCTGTTGGTACCTCGACCTTGGATGCTCGCTCCACCGGCGGCTTCCCAGTCCGAGGCGAATAGAGTCGCCCGTGGGCGACGCGAAACGAAAGGTGAAACAATGACTGTTTCCAAAGAGCGCAAGGCGGAGCTGACTGCCCAGTTCGGTAACACCCCGGTCGACACCGGCAACCCCAAGGTTCAGGTCGCCATCCTGACCGAGCGCATCAAGGAGCTGACCGAGCACATGAAGTCCCACCAGAAGGACTTCCACACCCGTCGTGGTCTGCTCATGCTCGTCGGTCGCCGTCGTCGTCTTCTCTCCTAC
This sequence comes from Collinsella sp. SGI.095, assembly GCF_050314535.1. Lineage (NCBI taxonomy): Bacteria > Bacillati > Actinomycetota > Coriobacteriia > Coriobacteriales > Coriobacteriaceae > Collinsella > Collinsella sp. SGI.095. The sequence goes on along the minus strand of NZ_JBNPNG010000001.1, from coordinate 127,137 downwards.
ATCAAGAAGAACGACGTCGTCGAGTATCGTGAGCTCATCAAGGCTCTGGGCATCCGCGACAACATCCAGTAAGGATTTGTACATGCTAAGAGCGTCCTGCGCAGCGGGGCGCTCTTTTTGTGTAAGGGCGTGAACAATCACGCTCTGAAGCGTGGCGGGGGCAGGGGGCCCGCGTCACATGAGAAGCCCGCTGGCAAGGGGCCTGCGGGGTAAAGGAGAACAATGACACTCGTATCCAAGACCTTTGAGCTGTACGGCAAGACCTACACCTTTGAGTCGGGCGAGCTTGCCAAGCAGGCCACCGGCGCTTGTCTGGTCAAGCAGGGCGACACCACGATGCTCGACACCGTGGTCGTCTCCAAGGAGCGCAAGAACTACGACTTCTTTCCGCTGACCGTCGACTTCAACGAGAAGATGTACGCTGCCGGCCGTATTCCGGGTGGCTACCTCAAGCGCGAGGGCCGTCCCAGCGAGAAGGCCACGCTCACGGCCCGCATGATCGACCGTCCTATTCGCCCGAGCTTCCCGGACGGCTTCCGCAACGAGGTGCACATCGTCGCCACCTCGCTCGTCGCCGACCAGGTCAACCCCTTCGACGTCATCAACGTCATGGGTGCCTCCCTGGCCATGACGCTCGGCGGCGTGCCCTTCGAGGGCCCGCTTGCGTGTGTGCGCATCGGCCGCAACGTGGAGACCGGCGAGTTTATCGTCAACCCCACCTATGAGGAGCGCGAGAACTCCGATCTGGACCTGGAGCTGGGCGGCTCTGCCGACTTCATCTCGATGGTCGAGGCCGGCGCCGATGAGATCTCCGAGGACGATATGCTCGCCGCCATGAAGTTTGGCCAGGAGGCCCTCGCTGCCTTCTGCCGGGCTCAGGACGAGTTTGTTGCCGAGTGGGAGCAGGTCAACGGCGCTATCGTCAAGAAGGAGTACCCGCTCGACCAGCCCGTCGAGGAGGTCCAGGAGCGCATCTTCGCCCACTACGACGAGATGGCAGCCGCCCTTCGCGACGCCGACAAGCTGTCCCGTATCGGCAAGGTCGAGGCTCTGAAGGAGTCCATCCGTGCCGAGTTCACCGAGGAGGAGCAGGCCGCTTGGGAGCGCGAGATCCCCGTGGCACTCAAGAAGCTCGAGAAGAAGGCCATGCGCACCATGGTCGTCGAGACCGGTGAGCGCGTCGACGGCCGTGCCGCCGATGAGATTCGCCCCATTATGGTGAAGGACAACTACCTGCCGCTCGTTCACGGCTCCGGCCTGTTCCAGCGCGGCCAGACCCAGGTGCTCTCCGTCCTGTCGCTCGGCATGCTCAACGAGGGCCAGCGTCTGGATACCATCGAGCCCACCGAGGGCAAGCGCTACATGCACCACTACAACTTCCCGCCGTTCTGCACCGGCGAGACCGGCCGCATGGGTAGCCCCAAGCGTCGCGAGATCGGCCACGGCAACCTGGCCGAGCGCGCCCTGCTTCCGGTGCTCCCCGACGAGAACGAGTTCCCCTACGCCATCCGCGTGGTCTCCGAGGTCATGGAGTCCAACGGCTCCTCTTCGATGGCTTCGACCTGCGGCTCCACGCTCGCCCTTATGGACGGCGGCGTGCCCATTAAGCGCCCGGTCTCCGGTATCGCCATGGGCCTGATCCAGGAGGAGGGCAAGACCGTGGTCCTGTCCGACATCCAGGGTCTCGAGGACTTCCTGGGCGATATGGACTTTAAGGTCACCGGCACCACCGAGGGCATTACCGCTCTGCAGATGGACAACAAGGCCACCGGCCTTACCTTCGACATCCTGGCCCGCGCCCTGCAGCAGGCCAAGGAGGGTCGTGCCTTCATCCTGCAGAAGATGCTCGATGTGATCCCCGAGCCGCGCCACACCACGCGCAGCACCGCTCCGCGCATCGTCTCCATCCAGGTTCCGACCGACAAGATCCGCGACGTCATCGGTTCCGGCGGCAAGGTCATCCGCGGCATCCAAGACGAGACCGGTGCTTTGGTCGACATCCAGGAGGACGGCACTGTCTTTGTCGGCGGCACCGGCGAGTCCGTCGACCAGGCTGTCGAGCGCATCAAGCTCATCATCAAGGTTCCCGAGCCGGGCGAGGAGTACACCGGTCGCGTGGTCTCCATCCAGCCCTTTGGCGCCTTTGTCAACCTGCTGCCCGGTAAGGACGGTCTGCTGCACATTTCCCGCGTCGCCAAGGGCCGCGTGGAGAAGGTCGAGGACGTCCTCAACGTGGGCGACGAGGTTAAGGTCGTCGTCATCGAGGTCGACGATCGCGGCAAGATCTCGCTCGATCGTCTGGATAAGCCCGAGGCTCCGGCTCGTGCCGAGGGTGCCTCCGAGGGCGACGGTGAGCACTTCCAGCGCCGTGAGCGTCCGCGTCGCGAGCGCTCCGAGCGCAGCGACCGTCCGCGCCGTCCCGGCGACAACGGAGGCCGCAAGCCCCGCCGTCACCACGACGCCGAGTAACAGCTACACATAAGCAGCTCAACAAGGGCGACTCCGGACAGGGGTCGCCCTTTTGCTATTCCCGGCGGGGGCCGCGGGTAAAGTTTCCTGCTCTACAGTCCTGCTCGCACGGAGAGCACATTAAGTGCTCTCCGGCTCGTGCGGAACTCGCGATAAACTTTACCCGCGGCCCCCGCCGGGAATAGCAAAAGGGCTGGTGGGTGCTGGTTTCGATTTTGTCAGATAGTCTATTCAGTTATCTGAATTCAGATCTTTAGATAATCGCATGTGCGGCATTACCCCAGATAAAACCGACCAAAATAAACCTGTCCCTTTTTGGCAGGTCTGGTGCCATCGGGGGCCGGGGCGGGTTAAGTTTGTCGCGAGTTCCGCACGCAAAGGAAAGCACTTAATGTGCTTTCCGTCTTGCGCAGGACTGTAGAGCAGCAAACTTAACCCGCCCCGGCCCCCGATGGCCCCAGACCGGCGGGATAGACCGGTTTGGATGGGGCTTTGATGCATGGGTGGTCTGTTGGTGGGCAAATGGGTATCATAATGCGGTTACTGCATCGACTCCGTGATGCATGTTTGTACGTTCCCGGCGGTCGGTTTGCCAGAAGCGCCCCGTCGGTTGTTCCAGACCCGTTTCGAAGAAAGGAAACCGCACGAACCTATGGCAGCTAAAAAATCATCTCCCTTGAAGATCATTCCGCTCGGAGGCCTTGACGGCATCGGCAAGAATATGACGGTCTTCGAGTGCGGCGACGACATGGTGCTCGTCGACGCCGGCCTCATGTTCCCCGACGATTCCCAGCCCGGTATCGATTTGGTGCTTCCCGACTACACCTATGTTCTGGAGAACGAGGAGAAGCTCCGCGGCATCATCGTCACCCACGGCCACGAGGACCATACCGGTTCGCTTCCGTACCTGCTGCAGGACCTCAACAACAAGGTGCCCATCTTCTCGAGCAAGCTGACGCTTGGTTTCATCGAGGGCAAGCTTTCCGAGTTCCGCATCCGCGCGCCCAAGTTCCGCGAGGTCAAGGGCGGTAGCCATGTCAATCTTGGTGGCATTTCGCTCGACTTCTTCTCTATGACGCACTCAATTCCGGGCGCTTTGGGCGTATTCATTCGCACCAACCAGGGCACCGTTATGCACACGGGCGACTTTAAGCTCGACCAGACGCCCATCGATGGCGTCACGCCCGATTATGCCGCCATCAGTCGCTTTGCCAAGCAGGGCATCGACCTGTTGCTTTCCGACTCCACCAACGCCACGGTTCCGGGCTTTACCAAGTCCGAGGCCGAAGTCGGCCCCAACTTGCTGCACGCCATCAAGAATGCCCCGGGCCGCGTGTTCGTCGCGTCGTTCTCGAGCCATATCCATCGCCTGCAGCAGATTTGCGACGCCGCCCGCAAGTGCGGCCGCAAGGTCGTCGTGACCGGACGTTCCATGCTCACCAACACCCGCGTGGCGCGCGAGCTGGGCTACCTCAACATCGACGATGCCGATATCATCGATGCCTTCGATATCGATAACCTGCCTGACGACAAGATTGTCGTCATGTGCACCGGCTCTCAGGGCGAGCCGCTGTCGGCGCTGTCCCGTATGGCCAACGGCGAGCACAAGACGCTCTCCATCCACGAGGGCGATACCGTCATCCTGTCCGCTACGCCTGTTCCCGGCAACGAGAAGGCCGTCCAGCAGGTCGTCAACAGCCTGGCCAAGCTTGGCTGCGACGTGTGGGACAAGAACCGTGCCCTCGTCCATGTCTCGGGTCACGGTAGCCAGGAGGAGCTCAAGCTTCTGATGGCCATGGCCAAGCCCACCTACTTTATGCCGGTTCACGGCGAGGCCGTGCACCTGCGAGCCCATGCCCAGCTTGCCCGTAAGATGGGTATTAAGGATGATCACATCTTTATCCTCGATAACGGTGACACGCTCGAGATGCGCGGTGGTATTGTCAAGCGCGGCACGCCCGTCGAATCCGGCGTCGTCTACGTCGACGGCCTGCGCATCGGTGATACCGACCCCATCGTCCTGCGCGATCGTCAGAAGCTTGCCAATGACGGTATGGTCACAGCCGTCGCCATCGTCTCGCTCAAGCACAAGAAGATCGAGGCCATCGAGTTCTCGGGCCGCGGCGTCTCCTTTGCCATCGATGACCAGTTCTCCGAGGATGCCTCCGCATCCATCATGAAGACAATCGAAAAGGGTAAGTTTAGCTTTACGAGCAGCGGCTCCGATGCCATTCGCAAGGCCGTGCGCGATTCGCTCTCCAACTTCATTTGGAGCCGTACGCGCACCCGTCCGATGATCATCCCGGTCGTCATGGAGGTTTAGTTTGGCGCGCGGATCTGCACAAAACGCCAAAGGCAATAAAGCCAACAACCAACCGGCATCTGCTAAGGGTGCCGGTTCCCATCTTCGTGCCAATAAGGGCCACGAGGCCGAGTTCGACGATGTTGAGCCCCTGGTCGAGCCTTCGGCCAACCGCGATATCGCCGGCGTGGTCATTGCCGTTTTGGCGATTGCGTCTTTCATTGCCGTGATTTCTCCGGCAACGGCACCCGTGACGGCAGCGGTTGCCGGTTTCTACCATCTTGGCTTTGGCCTGGGCGCCTACGTGCTGCCAATCGTCATTCTGCTGTTTGCCGCCACGCTCTTTTTGGGTGAGGACTCTCCGCTCAACATTCGCTCGGTCGCGGGTGGCGCCGTTGTCTTTATCGCCGTCGTCTCCATTCTTTCGTTGATGGTGCCGGGCACGAGCGATTCGTGCGACCTCATGTTTGTGCCGCAAAACCTGTCCGCCTCGGGTGGCTACATCGGTGCGTTTATTGCGAGTGCGCTGCAGAATGCCCTGGGTAAACCTATCGCGATGGTGGTCCTGTTGGGTTTGGCCGTCGTTGGCTTTGTCATCATCGGCTTTTCGGTGGGTGGCGTTTTGCGCTCTGCGCGCAATCGCGCTGCCGATTTTGCCGAGCGTCGTCGTGCCGATGTCAATGCGAGCCCGTGGGGCGACGAAGAGGCCCTGTCGGTTCCCGGCGTCGCCCGTCCGCACCTGAGCATTCTTCGTCAGAAGGGCTCCGATATGGCCGTGACCACGGTCATGGGCAATGATGCGGACCCGGTTTTGGACGATGACGACGGGGACGATGATCCGTTTGTCGACGTGTCCGAGGCTGTGGAGGCCGAGCGCGCCAAGACCACGCTGCTGCCGCGTCGCCATGCCAAGCATGGCAAGTCCGCGCCTAAGCTCAACACGAGTGAGCCCGACCCGTCTTGGTCCGATAGCGAAATCGAACTCACCGAGGGCGATGACGAGGGTGACGAGTGTCCGCTCGATACCGCCAAGACAACTTTGCTGCCGCGTCGCCAAGACAGGCGCGGACAGGTCACCGGACAGCTTTCGATGGAAGACGACCCGGACAAGGTCGACGAGTCCGAGCCGCCGTTTGCCGTGAACCCCGTATCTGCTGCCCCGCAGATCCCCGATTTCCTGAAACACCCCAAGGTTGCCGATGCCCCCACCCCTACGGCTTCCGCTGCTCCTGTTGCAGCCGGCGATGGGGGAGCCGACGGCACTGCTGCCGATGTCGAGGGCGAGCAAGAGGATGGCCTCAAACTCCCGCCGCTCGAAATCCTGCACGCCAACCCGCAGTCGGCGTCCGCCGCGTCTTCTGACAAGGAGTTGGAGCAGACGGCCGAGTCGCTGCAGTCCACGTTGTTGGAGTTTGGCCGTAGCGCTCGCGTCGTCGGCTGGATTGCCGGTCCCACGGTGACGACCTTTAAGCTGCAGCCCGGCGAGGGCGAGCGCGTGAGCAAGATTTCGAGCCTCGAGGACGATATCGCGCTTTCGCTTGCCGCCCAGTCGGTGCGTATCTTTGCGCCGATTCCCGGCACCTCGCTTGTGGGTATCGAGATTCCCAATCGCAAGCGCCAGAACGTTAACCTGGGCGACGTGCTTCCCTATGTGAAGGGCGGTCCGCTCGAGCTGGCCATCGGCCGCGATGCCGAGGGTACGCCGGTTGTCGCCGACCTCGCCAAGATGCCCCACCTGCTTATTGCCGGTACCACCGGTTCCGGTAAGTCGGTCATGATCAACTCCATCATCACGACCCTGCTCATGCGCGCGCTTCCCGAGGACGTTCGCTTGATCATGGTCGACCCCAAGCGCGTTGAGCTTGCCGGCTATAACGGCCTGCCCCATCTCTATGTGCCCGTGGTGACCGAACCCAAGCAGGCTGCGAGTGCCTTGCAATGGGCTGTTTCCGAGATGGAGCGTCGCCTGAAGGTCTTCGAGCGCCTCAACGTTCGCAAGATCTCGACGTATAACGAAAAGCAGGCCGCCGGCGAGTTCGAACACTACGATAACCCGCCGCAAAAGATGCCCTATCTGGTCATTATCATCGACGAGCTATCGGACCTGATGATGGTTGCCGGCAAGGATGTCGAGGCCTCGATCGTTCGTATCGCCCAGCTGGGCCGTGCCGCCGGTATTCACCTTATCGTGGCTACGCAGCGCCCCAGCTCCAACGTGGTGACGGGCCTCATTAAGGCCAACATCACCAATCGTATCGCCTTTAACGTGGCCACGGGTATCGATTCCCGCGTCATTATCGACCAGATGGGCGCCGAAAAGCTCACCGGTTTGGGCGACATGCTGTTCTCCAAGGTCGACTGGGGCAAGCCCCGCCGTATCCAGGGCTGTTTTGTCTCGGATGACGAGATCAACGAGATCGTCGAGTTCGTTAAGTCGCAAAGCGAGCCCGACTACCACGAGGAGATTCTGTCTGCCGTGGCGCCTGCTTCCATGTCCATGGCTGGTGGCGGCGGTATTGTCCGCACGGGCGTTGCCGAGCCGCAGGATGACGACCCGCTTATCTGGGAGGCCGCTCATATTGTGGTGGAATCGCAGCTGGGCTCCACATCTGGCCTGCAACGCCGCCTCAAGGTTGGCTATGCGCGCGCCGGGCGTATTATGGACATGCTGGAAGAAAAGGGCGTCGTCGGCCCGCCCGACGGTTCCAAGCCGCGCGAGGTCCTGCTGGATGACGAAGGGCTTGCCGCGCTGGAGTCTGTCGACGCCGAGATGGTACGTGAAGATCGTGAGTTTGGAGGATTCTGATGGCTGCACGCTTTGGTGACATGCTGCTCGAGCAGCGTCGCCGGATGGGCCTTTCCATCCAGCAGGTCGCCAACACCATCAAAATCAGGCCGCAGATCATCGAGTTTTTCGAGACTGGTAACTTTGCATCGATGCCCCCGCGTGGCTATGCGCAGGGCATGATATCGAGCTACGCTCGCTTTTTGGGGCTTAACCCGCGCGAGGTCGTCAACGCTTATTTTGACGACCTCATGGCATATGAACGCGATACCTCGCAGCAGGGCGGTCGTTTTCAGGATGCTGCCGGCTACGTTAACTCGCGTTCTTCGGTCGATAACGGTCGTTTTTTGATGGTTCAGGGTGGTCGTACGACACGGTACGGCCAGCGCCCTCCGCAGGCGGGCTATATCACCGAGACGGGCTCCAGCGAGGAAATTCGTTCTCAGCGAGATCGTTTTCGCAGTACGCCCCTGCCAGATGACCGTGCGCTTCCCGCCGCTCGTGGGTTGAGTCGCGATCCTCGCGCCGGTTACGGCGACGGCGGATACTCCGGTCGTAGCTATCGCGGAGTATCCGCCGGGCGTTCCCGCGATGGCTATTCTGACGCCGATACCACGCAGGTGACGCCGCGCCTCCGTTCGCAATCCCAGCCCTATGGGCAGCGCTCTTCGGCGCCTCGCTCTGGTCAGCGCGGCTATCAGGGCCGTGGCGAGCTTGCGCCGCGTCCGGGCCAGCGGGGTTCGCAGCGCCAGAGTAGCTATCGTGGTCGTCCCGATAGCGGTCGCGGCCGCATACCGCAGGGTAATGGTCGTGGTAGCTCCAATCACGGACGCGGCGTTGGGCGCGCCTCTCAATACAACACGATCGATCCGCGCATTATTTACGTCGGCATCGGTGCCGTGATGCTGCTGTTGATTTTGCTCATCGTGGTACTCCTGCGTGGTTGCGGCTCTGCTGCACCCGAGTCGACGCCCGAGACACCCGTGGCTACCAAGACGACGACAAAGAAATCTTCCAAGAAGACCGAATCCACTGACGAGGATGAAGACGCCGACGAGGCGACGGATGCGGCCGGTTCCGATGCCGCCAAGGCGACGGTGGAAAAGGAAGAGGACGAGGTCACCAAGGTCAAGGTCTCTGTTGCCAAGGGCAAGACCGCCTGGATCGAGGTCAAGGTCGACGGTAAATCGGTCTATGGCGCTCAAGCGACCGGTCCTTTTGAGCAGGAGTACACGCCCGAGTCCTCGATAGAGATCACCACGTCCAAGCCCTCCGATGTCACGGTCACCAAGAATGGTGAAAAGGTTCGCTATGACACCAAGACATCGGGTGTGGCGCGCGTGACCATTACCGTTCCCAAGAAGGAGACCGCTGACTCCGCGAACGGCGATAATGCCGGCGGTACCGATAATGCCGACGGCACCGATGTCCAGTCTACCGTCGGCACCGACACGGCATCCGACGGCCAGACAGTGAACGATTCAGATGACTATTCGTACGACAGCTACTAAGGCTCCCCGTACCGAAAGGAAGAACCATGGCTAAAGATTCCAGCTTTGACGTTGTGTCCGAGGTTAACATGCAGGAGGTCGATAACGCCTTCCAGCAGACCGCCCGCGAGATTTCCCAGCGCTATGACCTTAAAGACTCCGGCGCCACCATCGAGCTTTCGAAGGGCGACAAGCTCTTTACGATTAACGCTCCGGCCGATTTTGTCTCCAAGCAGATCATCGATGTTTTGAGCTCCAAGCTCATCAAGCGCGGTATCGACCTCAAGGCTGTCTCTTGGGACACCCCGCAGGCGGCTTCGGGCGGTACCGTGCGCGTGCTCGGTCATATCGTCGAGGGCATCGACCAGGCGACCGCAAAGAAGATCAATAAAGACATCAAGGATCAAAAGCTTAAGGTCAAGGTGACCATCGAGGCCGATAAGCTGCGCGTTTCCTCGGCTTCTAAGGACGCTTTACAGACGGTGATTCAGTTCCTGCGCGACCAGGACTACGGCCAGCCGCTGCAGTTTACCAACTACCGCTAATTTACTCGAAAGGACCGCTCTCCAACATGGATACTCCGTTGGGTTCCGTACTCTATATCACGCTTGGCTGCGCCAAGAACGAGGTCGATACCGACCGCATGCGTTCGCTGCTGACCGCTGCGGGCTACGAGGAGGCATTCGATCCTCAGGATGCCGATATCGCCATTGTCAATACGTGCTCGTTTCTTACCTCGGCGACGTCTGAGAGCATCGAGACCACGCTCGAGCTCGCTAGCGAGGTGCAGGACGGCGTTCGCTCCTGCCCCATTGTCATGTGCGGTTGCGTGCCATCTCGTTACGGCGACGACCTGCCCGACGAGCTGCCCGAGGTCGCGGCATTTGTGAAGGCCGATGAGGAAGACGGTATCGTCTCTGTCATCGATGGCGTTCTTGGTGTGGAGCGTGAAATCGCTGCCTATATCCCGCAGGTCAAGCGTACCGTCGAGGGTGCTGTCGCCTACGTCAAGATCTCCGATGGCTGCAATCGTTTTTGCAGCTTCTGCATGATTCCCTACATTCGCGGTCGCTATCATTCGCGCAATGCCGAAAGCATTATCTCTGAGGTGCGCGACCTGGTTGCCGGCGGTGTGCGCGAGATCGTGCTGATCGGCCAGGACACGGGCATTTGGGGCACCGACTTTGCCGATGAGGACGCCGCTGAGGCCTCACCGCGCAATCTGGCGCAGCTGCTGCGCGCCGTCGCCGAGGCTGTACGCCCGCACAACGTCTGGGTTCGCGTGCTCTATCTGCAGCCCGAGGGCATGACCGACGAGCTTATCGAGACGATTCGCGATACGCCTGAGGTATTGCCCTATATCGATATCCCCGTGCAGCACTGCGACGCGCGCATCCTCAAGGCCATGCGTCGCTCCGGTTCGCGTCAGGAGCTCGAGGAGCTGTTCCGCGATCTTCGTGATCGTATCCCCGGCATCGTGATTCGTTCCACGGCCATGGTCGGCTTTCCGACCGAGACCGACGACGAGTTCCGTGATCTTATCGACTTTATGGACACCGTCGGCTTTGACTATACGAGCGTCTTTGCCTACTCGCGGGAGGAGGGCAGCCTGGCCGCCAATATGGAGGGCCAGGTCGATGAGGAGGTCAAGCTTGAGCGCGCCCAGGAGGCCATGGATCTGGCCGAGTCGCTGGGTTTTGCCGCCACAGCAGCCCATGTGGGCGAGCGCGCCCAGGTAATCGTCGACGGTATCGAGGAGACCGAGGACGGCGCCGAGCTGATCGGTCATGCCTGGTTCCAGGCGCCCGATTCCGATGGCGCGGTGCATCTGGACGCCAGCGAGGCGTCCGTGGGCGATATTTTGACCGTCGAGTTTACCGATAGCTTCTGCTATGAGCTTATCGGCCATGTTGTGGAGTAGGAGAGCGTCGTGGCAAACGAGAGCAATAAGGAACTGACGAGCGTTTGGACGCCCGCCAACATCGTGACGTGCGTTCGCATCGTCTTTATTCCGGTGTTCATGATCGTCTCGGCCCTGTCTCACGCGAGCGTTGCCGGTACGGACTGGAGCACCTTCGACGGCCCGCTCGCCGCCGCTGCCTTCATTCTGTATGTGATCCTGTCGTGCACCGATAAGGTCGACGGCTATCTGGCGCGCTCACGCAACGAGATCACCGATTTCGGCAAGTTCTTGGACCCCATCGCCGACAAGTTGCTGGTGTTCTCGGCCTTGCTGCTGTTCTTGGATTTTGGCGCGGTGACCGTGTGGTCCGTGTTCATTATCCTGTTTCGCGAGCTGTTGGTGAGCGCACTTCGCATGGTCGCGAGTGCTGCCGGTGTGGTCGTTGCCGCCGATAAGCTCGGCAAGTACAAGACGGCGACCACGATGGTCTCCATCTGTGGCTATCTGTGCGTCTTTGCGATGGCCGGTCTTCAGCTGGGACCGGCGTCGCTGCTGCTCGGTGTCTATTCGGTGTCGCGCTTCCTGTACGCCATCGCCGTCATTTTGACCATTATCTCGGGTGCCCAGTACTTCTGGAACTGCCGTAAGATCGTCTTTTCGGTCTAGGTCCTGGTGGGTATGACGGAGTCTTATTTGCAGATCGCCGCAAACAACGAGGAGCTGGCGCGCGATATTGTCGAGCGCGCGAGTGCCCGTGGCGTAACGGTGTCGACGGCGGAGTCGCTGACGGCGGGCATGATCGCCTCGACGATTGCCGATATCCCGGGTGCCTCGGCGGTGCTTCGTGGCGGTGCGGTGACCTACTGCGATGAGATCAAACATCGCGTGCTCGGCGTCGAGCAGGAAACGCTCGATCGGTTTAGCGCCGTGTCGCATCAGACGGCGCGTGAGATGGCCGCGGGCTCGCTGGACCTCTATCAGAGCGATGTCGCCGTGAGCGCAACGGGCTACGCTGGGCCCGGCGGCGGTACCGAGCAAGACCCCGCCGGCACGTTCTATATCGGCTGGGCGTATCGTGCGGCCGATGGGGGAGCGACGGTCGTTGAGTCTGCGCGCTGTCACTACGAGGGTGATCGGTCGTGCGTTCGTGCCTATGCGGTCGCTGAGGCTTTGGAACGCATTGTCCGCGTGCTCAATTCCATGGAATAGACATGTTTTAAGGGGCCATAGGGCCCCTTAATTGTGGAGATAGGGACCTTTGGCAAGGAATGCGCTTGCGCTGGCACATGTCTTTAATTTGTACGAGCACTCGTAATTGCGATTGGCATGGTCAAGCGTTTGGTCGGTGATTGGTCGGCGTTTGGTCGGGTTTTGGAATGGACGGGTGCATATGATGAACCTGAACGGTTGACCACGAACAGCCGTTCGTTTATCATCGATTCAGGTTGTTAAGAGGAGGGCTATTCATGGCCAAGAATTCAGGTCCCGTACGTACCGTTCATACGCGCACGACGGGTAAAGAGCGCGACGAGATGATCGCCACTACCAAGGCCGAGATCGAGAAGAAGTTCGGCCAGGGTTCTATTATGAGGTATGGCGACGGCGGTCCCGAGCTCGAGGTCGAGGCTATTCCGACGGGCTCTCTGGCGCTCGATGCCGCCTTGGGTATCGGCGGCGTGCCGCGCGGCCGTATCGTTGAGATTTATGGCCCCGAGTCCTCCGGTAAGACAACGCTTTCGCTCGAGATTCTTGCAGAGGCGCAGGCCATGGGCGGTGTCGTGGCGTTTATCGACGCTGAGCATGCGCTTGATCCCACCTACGCCGCGCGCATCGGCGTCGATATCGACGAGGTACTGATTTCCCAGCCCGATACGGGTGAACAGGCGCTCGAGATCGTTGACATGCTTGTGCGTTCCGGTGCCATCGACGCCATCGTCGTCGACTCTGTTGCCGCTTTGACTCCGCGTGCCGAAATCGAGGGCGAGATCGGTGACACGACGGTGGGTCTGCAGGCTCGCTTGATGAGTCAGGCGCTCCGCAAGCTCGCCGGCTCGCTTGCCAAGTCCAACACAACCTGCATCTTCATTAACCAATTGCGCGAGAAGATCGGCGTCATGTTCGGCAACCCCGAGACCACCACAGGCGGCCGCGCACTCAAGTTTTTCTCTTCCGTGCGTATCGATATTCGCAAAATCGATACCATCAAGCTCAAGGACGAGGTTATCGGCAATCGCGTACGCGCCAAGGTCGTTAAGAACAAGGTGGCTGCTCCGTTCCGCTCGGCCGAATTTGACATCATGTATGGCACCGGCATTTCTAAAGAGGGCTCGATTCTGGATATGGCTGTCGAGTGCGGCATATGCAAAAAGATGGGGTCTTGGTTTGCCTATGGTGAGGACAAACTCGGCAACGGTCGCGAGGCCGCTAAGACGTTCCTGCGCGAGCATCCCGATTGCGCCGACGAGATCGAGCACAAGGTTCGCCTTGCCTGCGGTCTTGAGTATGACGATGATGCCCCCTCCGAGGTTGAGTTGACCGATCAGCCCGCCCCCGAGGAGTTTGACGAGCTGTATGCCATCGATGGCTCCGCGATGCTCGACGATGACGACGAGTAACGGATGGCGACATGTCGTATACGGTGACCGAGGCTAGGGTCGTTTTTCCGGATAAGAAGACGGCCTCCTCGTTCTCGAGCGGCTATGCGTCTAAAAAGCCCTGTGCACATATCGATTGCGATCTGGAGGGCGGTTTTGAACGGTCCATTTGGATTCCCGTGCGTGTGGCACGTGTGTACGTCCAGAACCGTCTCGATCTTCCCTGCGACTGGGATGACTTTCGCGAGGCGGTACAGCTTATCGAATGCAAATGTGCGCTCACCATGGTGACCGAGATGCTTTCGCGTCGTGATCATGCTACGGGCGAGGTGCGCGATAAGTTGGCGCGCTATGGCTTTCGTCAGCCCGCGATCGACTTTGCCGTCAATCGTGCCATCGAGTATCGTTTTTTAGATGAGAACCGCTTTTGCTCGTACTTTATCGAGGAGCGTAAGCGTCGTGGTTGGGGACAGCGAAAAATCGAGACTGAACTCAAGCGTCGCCATGTTGCACTTGATGAGATTCCAGGGTATCCCGAGGCTTATTTTGCCGAGGATGACGACTTGGCTCGCGCATCGGCTTTGCTCGCTAAGCGTCGCGTTCCCGAGGCGCGTGCATTCGAAAAGCTCGTCAGATTTTTGATGGGCAAGGGCTTTTCCTATCACATTGCCGCGGATGCCGTTAAGGCGCGCCTCGATGCCTTAAGCGAGAAATGCGACGTTTAAGCATGCGCACGTTACGCTCCTGCCGTTCACCGCTCGATAGGCGCCGTGCTGGGTGCGTTAATTTGACAGTTGTTGCGGTTCAACGTAGGATAATTACTGTCATTTGCATTGTGATATGTGCTCATCTGCGATGAGTTTGTTTATATGTTTATCTGTATCCGACCCGCATAAGCTGCGCCCATATTACTCAAATGTCGCGAGCCGTTCGTATGGACGGTTCGCTTTGTTGTGTAACGAATCCATAAAAGGAGTGAGCATGCCGCCTATCATTGCAGCGCTCGTTGGCATTGTTTTGGGTGCCATCGTCGCCATTGCCTACATGCGCACCGCCAAGCAGGGTAGTCTTCACGAGGCCGAAGAAAAGATTCAGTCGGCACACGCGCAGGCAGAGTCCCTGATCGGTGATGCTAAGCGTCAGGCCGAGACCCTCAAAAAAGAGGCTCTGCTCGAGGCTAAGGAAGAAATCATCAAGAACAAACAGGCCGCCGAGGCCGAGGACAAGCAGCGTAAGAGCGAGATTCGCGCGCTCGAAAATCGCGTGATGCAGCGCGAGGAATCGCTTGACCGACGCAACGATGCGCTCGATAAGCGCGAGCATCAGCTGTCCAGCCAGGCCGGTCAGGTCGAGAAGCGCTCTCGCGAACTTGAGGAGCTTTGCGCCAAGCAGACCTCCGAGCTCGAGCGTATTGCCGACCTTACGCGCGAGGATGCTCACAAGGAGTTGCTCGACAAGGTCCGCGGTGAGGTTACCCATGAGGCGGCCACCATCATCCGTGAGTCCGAGCAACAGGTCCGCGCCGAGTGCCACAAGACCGCTCAGGAGATTCTCTCCCTGGCGATCCAGCGCTGTGCCGCCGACCATACCGCCGAGGTCACCGTCACGTCCGTTCATATTCCCTCCGATGACCTTAAGGGCCGCATCATCGGTCGCGAGGGTCGTAACATCCGTACTTTCGAGCAGGTTTCCGGTGTCAACCTTGTGATCGACGACACCCCCGAGACTGTCGTGCTTTCGAGCTT
The DNA here is from genome assembly GCF_050314535.1 of Collinsella sp. SGI.095. Classification (NCBI taxonomy): domain Bacteria; kingdom Bacillati; phylum Actinomycetota; class Coriobacteriia; order Coriobacteriales; family Coriobacteriaceae; genus Collinsella; species Collinsella sp. SGI.095. The sequence goes on along the minus strand of NZ_JBNPNG010000001.1, from coordinate 111,849 downwards.
TGATCCGGTCCGTCGTGAGACCGCCCGCGTGGCGCTCGAGAACCTCATTGCCGACGGTCGTATTCACCCCGCCCGCATCGAGGAGATGTATCACAAGGCCGCTGACTTGGTTCAGCAGCGTGTGCTCGAAGCCGGCGAGCAGGCTGCCTTCGATACCGGAATCCACGACCTGCATCCCGAGATCGTCAAAACCCTGGGCGCTCTGCGCTACCGCACCTCGTTTGGTCAGAACGTGCTACAGCACTCGCTTGAGGTCTCCGACCTGTGCGGCATCATGGCCTCCGAGCTTGGTCTGGATGTTGTGACCGCCAAGCGCGCGGGTCTTCTGCATGACCTGGGCAAGGCCATCGACCACGACGTTGAGGGTCCGCATGCTGTGATTGGTGCCGAGCTTGCCCGCCGTTATGGCGAGAAGCCCGTTATCGTTCACGCAATCGAGGCCCATCATGCCGATGTCGACCCCAACACGGTGCTCGACGTTCTGGTCCAGGCTGCCGATGCTGTTTCCGCTTCTCGTCCCGGCGCCCGTCGCGAGTCGGCCGAGAGCTACATCAAGCGCCTTGAGAAGCTCGAGGAGATTGCCAACTCTCATGACGGCGTCGAGCGTACCTATGCTATGCAGGCCGGTCGCGAGGTCCATGTCATGGTTCAGCCGGACAAGATTTCCGATGCCCAGTCCACGGTGCTTGCGCACGATATCGCCCATCAGATCGAGGAAGAGATGGAGTATCCCGGTCAGGTGCGCGTTGTCGTGATTCGCGAGAGCCGTGCCGTCGATATCGCTAAATAACATGAACGACGCGAACGAGCTCATCTCATTTATCGCGTCGATGTCGGGGGAGGGCAACCTTCGCGTCGAGGAAAACCTTGGCGAGGGGTATGTCCGCCTCCGCGTTTCGGAGGCCGAGCGCCGTCAGGCCAAGCATGACATTCAGCATGTAGAGGACATTGTCATCGAGATGCTGCGTAATGCTCGCGATGCCGGAGCCGATAAGGTCTATCTAGCCACGACCAAGGAGGAGGGTGTTCGTACCCTCCTTTTCCTGGATAACGGTTCGGGTGTGCCGCAGGATATGCAGGAGCGTATCTTCGATGCCCGTGTCACCTCCAAGCTCGAGAGCATGAAGATGGACCGTTGGGGTGTTCACGGTCGTGGTATGGCGCTGTTCTCTATCAAGCAGAACACCGATGAGGCACGCGTTGTTACATCGGGCGTCGATTTGGGCTCAGCGTTTAAGGTGTGCGTTGATACCGATCGCTTGGCTGAGCGCGCCGACCAGTCGAGCTGGCCTCAGGCGGTTAAAGACGAAGACGGCCGCTATGTATGCGCTCGCGGTCCTCACAACATCATTCGCGCAGCCTGCGAGTTTGCCCTTGAGGAGCTGCGCGACTGCGACGTGTATCTGGGCTCTCCGTCCGAGATCGCTGCGACCCTGTATGCCCAGGCTTCCAGTCGTCTCGATACGTCACGCCTGCTCTTTATCGATGACGAGTGTGAGCTTCCGGTTATCGATCGTTTGGGCCTCGCTTCGGATGCCGAGGACTTTATCCGGATTTGCTCCGGGCTGGGTCTCGAGATGTCCGAGCGTACTGCTCACCGTATTCTTTCGGGACAGATTAAGCCCGTTCGCGGCGTGTGTGCGCGTCTGCTGCGCGAGCGCGATTCCACCTCGCATTTGCCGGCTCCAGTCGATCTTGCCAAGGACCGTCGAGGCCTTCGCATTGCCAAGGATGACATGGCGCAGTTTTCGCGTGCTGTCGAGCGCGACTTCAATGACCTCGCCGCCCGGTATTACCTCAATCTGTGCGGCGACCCTAAGATTCGCGTTTCACGTGATCGCATCACCGTGACGTTCGATCTTGCCAAAGAGGAGTAGCATCTTTACCGAGTCCGCTCGGTACGATACAGTTATTGCAGTTAAAACGTACTTTTAAACGCAGGAGTTTCTTCATGGATTGCCTGAAGGTATCAAGCAAATCATCGCCCGCGTCCGTTGCCGGCGCCATTGCCGGTATGGTCAAAGATGGCGTTCCCGTCAACATTCAGTGCGTCGGTGCCGGCGCCGTCAACCAGGCCATAAAGGCCGTTGCCATTGCGCGAGGTTTTTTGATTCCGACTGGCTTTGATGTCTCTTGTGCGCCGGTGTTCTCTGACATCCTCATTAACGGGGAGTCTCGCACGGCAATCCGTCTCTCTATCTACGTTCACCAGATTAATCGGGCTGCTATGGACAATGTCGTCATGGACGACGTTAAGCCTGTTGCGTAAGCGAGTTTTCGCACGTTTGTAGCACCTTTGTGCCCCGTCGATATCATCGTTAGGATGTAAGCTCATGGACCAGCGCTTCGTACGCGATATTCTTGCCGGTAAAACCTATTTTATCCGCACATTTGGCTGCCAGATGAATCAGCATGACTCCGAGCGCGTGAGCGGTTTGCTCGATTCCTATGGCTGTCTTATGGCGCTCGATCCGGAGCATGCCGATATTGTCGTATTCATGACGTGCTGTGTGCGCGAGGCTGCCGATACGCGCCTGTATGGTCAGTGCAACTCCTGCAAGAGTCTCCCTCCTTCTCCTTCGGGCAAGCGTGTGGTCGCCGTGGGTGGTTGCATCGCTCAGCGCGATGGTGAGGGCTTGCTCACCAACGTCGATAACGTCAACGTTATTTTTGGTACGCATTCGATTGCGCACGTGGCGGAGCTTATCGCCGAGGCGTTTATGGATGGCAAGCGCCATATCCGCACGAATGAGCATGAAGATACGGACGCCATGAGTATGCCGTGGCATCGCGAGACGCAGTATCATGCATGGGTGCCCATCATGACGGGCTGCAACAACTTCTGTACGTACTGCATCGTGCCGTACGTCCGTGGTCGCGAGAAGAGCCGCCCCTTCGAGGAGATTGTCGACGAGGTGACGGGTCTGGTGCGTCAGGGTGTGCGCGAGATTACGCTGCTGGGACAAAACGTTAACTCCTACGGTCGCGATCTCTTTGGCAAGCCGCGCTTTGCCGACCTGCTGCGCGCCGTGGGTGATACGGGCGTCGAACGTATCTTCTTTACTTCTTCGCACCCCAAGGATTTGCTTCCCGAGACCATCGATGCTATGGCCGAGACACCTGCCGTTATGCCGCAGCTTCACCTAGCCGTTCAGTCGGGTTCCACGCGCATCCTTAAAGAGATGAATCGTCGGTACACGCGCGAGGATTATCTGGGGCTGGTCGATCGCATTCGTAACCGTATGCCCGAAATTGCGCTTTCGACCGACATCATCGTGGGCTTCCCGGGCGAGACCGAGGAAGACTTTGAGCAGACGCTCTCGCTTGCCGAGACGGTGCGCTATGCCCAGGCCTACACGTTTATTTACTCCAAGCGCGCCGGTACCCCGGCAGCTGAGATTTATGATCCCACCCCGCATGAGGTTATCCTTGAGCGCTTTAACCGTCTGGTCAAGGTTATCGAGACGACGGCATACGAGTATAACCAGGGCGAGCTTCACACCGTGGTGCCTGCGCTTATTGAGGGCACGAGCAAGAAAAACGACGCTGTCCTTCTTGGTAAAAGTCCTAAGAACCAGACAGTGCATGCGCCGATTCCCGCTGGCTATAGCATCGATCAGCTTATCGGCAAAATCGTCGACGTCGATGTGGATGTCGCCAAGACGTGGTATCTGTCTGGATCCGTTGTGGGTGAGCCTCGCTAATGGTTTCCCCCGGCACAAACCTTTCTGCCGTAGCGATCGTCGGTCCGACGGCGGTCGGCAAGAGTGATGTTGCCGACCGCCTGGCCTCTCGTCTGTCGTCTGAAGTGTTATCGTGTGACGCGATGCAAATCTATCGCGGTATGGATATCGGTACGGCCAAGATGATGCCCGAGGAGTGCTCGGTGCCCCTGCGCCTTGTCGATATCGTGGACCCGGGCGTCGCGTATTCTGCTGCGCTCTATCAGTCTGATGCCCGGGCGCATATCGAGCGTTTGCTAGGTGAGCAACGGCTTCCGGTCTTTTGCGGTGGTACGGGCTTGTATCTAAAGGCTGCACTCGATGAAATGGATTTTCCTTCGGGAGAGCTCGAGGACGAACGTCGCGCGGGTTATCAGGAGCTTGCCGAGCGTATTGGCGAGGAAGCATTGCATGCCCTGCTTGCCGAGCGTGATCCGGAATCGGCTGCCGTGATTCATCCTCATAACGTGCGCCGCGTGATCCGTGCGCTCGAGATGCACGATGACGGTGTGTCGTATGCCCAGCAGAAGTCGAAATTCAGCGTTCCGCATGAGCGCTATCATGCCATGTGGTTTGGTCTGACGCGTAGCCGTGAAGTGCTGTATGAGCGCATTAACCTGCGTGTCGACCTTATGTTTGAGCAGGGGCTGGTCGATGAGGTCCGTGGCCTTATGGACCAGGGCCTGGGTGATGCACTCACGTCGATGCAGGCAATAGGTTACAAAGAGATTATTGATGCCTTGCGAGGCGCTATCACCATGGATGAGGCCCGCGAGCTTATCAAGATGCGTTCACGTCGCTATGCCAAGCGCCAACTTTCCTGGTTTAAGCGTGACGATCGCATCGTGTGGTTCGATATGGATGAGTTTACCATCGATGAGGTCGTCGATGATATCTACCGTCGTATCGAGGCTGCCTAATGGCACGTTTTCCCTTGGTTCCCACGGCACCTGAACCTGAGCGTGCCGTCTTGGTTGGTGTTGAGTGGCGCGATAACGCCTGGCCGCTCGACCGTTCGCTCGACGAGCTCGAGCGCTTGGCTCACACTGCTGGAGCCCAATGCGTGGCACGCTTGTCTCAGCGTCTGGTTAAACCTTATCCCAAATCGTTTATCGGCTCCGGTAAGGTCGAGGAGCTATGCGGTTTGGTGCATCGTATGGATGCGGATGTTGTAATCTTCGACGACGACTTGACTCCTTCACAGCAGTCCTATCTTGAGAAAGCCGTGGGCGAACCGGTCAAGATTATTGACCGTACGGCGTTGATTTTGGATATCTTTGGCCTGCATGCCCAGACGCGTGAGGGTCGCTTACAGGTCCAGCTGGCTCAGTTGCAGTATCTACTGCCCCGTCTGCGAGGTATGTGGAGCCACCTTGCTAAGGAACAGACGCGTGGCGGCATTGGATCGCGTTTTGGCCAGGGCGAAAGCCAGCTCGAGGTCGACCGTCGCCTGATTCGCGACAAGATCGCTGCGCTTCGCCGCGAATTGAAACAGGTTGAACAACGTCGTGATGTGCAATCGAAAAGCCGTATTGAATCGCCGGCGTTTCGCGTAGCGTTGGCTGGCTACACCAATGCCGGCAAGTCGACGTTGCTTAATCGATTGACGGGATCCACGGTACTTTCGCAGGATAAGCTGTTTGCCACGCTCGATCCTACGACGCGTTCGTATCATTTACCCGGTGGCCGTGGCATGACGATCACTGATACCGTTGGCTTTATTCAAAAGCTGCCCCATGGCCTGGTCGACGCGTTTAAATCTACGCTTTCCGAGGTGCTCGGCGCCGATTTGGTTCTTAAAGTTGTGGATGCTTCCGATGAGGATTACGAGCGTCAGCTTGAGGCGGTTGATCGCGTCCTTGACGAGATTGGTGCCGGTGAGCGCCTGACGCTTACCGTGTTCAATAAAATCGATCTGCTCGATAGCGTCGACCGCTTGAGCTTTCGCCGGCGCTATCCCGAGGCGGTATTGTTCTCGGCTCAGACGGGTGAGGGCCTTGATGACTTAGTGGACCGCATCGCTCGTGAAGCGGCCGCTACGGACGTGTTGCTCTCGGCCGATATCCCGTATCGAGAGGGCGCGTTAATCACGCTCGTGCACGAACAGGGAACCCTTCTGCACGAGGAATACCTCGAGGACGGCGTTCGTATTGTGGCAAAGCTTCCAGCCCGTATCGCACCGCGTCTCGAGCGTTATCGAACAGAGTAAATCAGCTCCAGTACACCCAAGATAACCGGTTGATGAAGCAGGTAGAACGGCAGCGCATGGCGCCCGAGACTTGCGAGCGCCGGGATGGGATTCGCATAGGCCCATCCCGGCGCCTCATAGTTTGCTTCCTGAGTCGTGTGGGCGGCAAAGAAGCCTGCAAGGTACATAAATAAGAATGGTATGACTGGATAGTAATCACCAGAGACAAAGTCTGGACCTGGGAAACCCAGCCAAGCTAAATAGGGGATAGGATAAACCGTTTTAGGAATGCTCCAGGTAAGGGCAAAAAGTGTGAGGCAAATTGCTATACCCCATACCGACGGCACTTTAACAATCACTGGACGCGCGAGCGCGACAATGGCGGTGCAGGCCGCCATGCAGAACATGATGCCGAAGTTCACCGAGTCATCGACTGAGACGAGCGTCGTCGCGACCCATACAACAAAAGCGGCAGCGGCATATTTAGCGGCACGCTTTATGTTGTTGCGCGAGAGGGTGCACATCCAGCCGGCAATAAACAAAAATACCCAACTGATGCTGGCACGCCAGATGTCTTGGAAGATGGTCTGAGTAAACCAGGGAATATCCCAACCATAAAGATAGGCAAGATCGTAGCAAGCATGAAATCCTGCCATCGACAGCATGGTAAATCCGCGAATGGTATCAAAGACCGTGATGCGGTTTTGCATTACGAGAACCGGCGCATCAATCCAACAACCTTGCCCAGGATCGTCGGATTTGTCGCATAGATGGGCTCCATGGTGTCGTTTTCGGGCTGCAAGCGAACTCGTCCCTGCTCTTTGTAGAACGTTTTGACCGTTGCGGAGCCATCGATCATGGCCACAACGATCTCGCCATTCATGGCACTCTTCTGTTCGCGAACGATGATATAGTCGCCGTTAAGGATACCGACGTTAATCATCGAATTACCGTGGACCTCGAGGATAAAAGACCCCTGGTCCGTTGCGATCTCGGTCGGGATGGTAAAGGTGTCCTCGATATTCTGCTCGGCAAGGATGGGGATCCCCGCGGCGACACGGCCCACGAGGGGTAGCGATACGGTTCCGCGGGGTGCCGTGGGCTCATCGGACTTTGAGATGGAGACGGAGGCTCCGTCCTCGTCAAAGAGCTCTAGGGCACGAGGCTTGGTGGCGTCACGTTTGAGCAGGCCGCGTGCTTCCAGAGCGGAGAGATGTGCATGTACGGTGCTAGGGGAGGAAAGACCCACAGCCGAAGCCATCTCACGCACGCTGGGCGGATAGCCCTTTTCCTGCTGATACTCCTTGATGAAGTCGTAAATCTGCTGCTGTCGCTTGGTAATTTTGCGAGCCATCAGGGATTCCTCTCTACCTAACCCAAACAAATGTTCTATGTTTGCTTGACAGGAACAACTGTTCGAAGATAATAATAACCGAACACTCGTTCCCGCGCTAGACTTTTTTGTCCTCGCGCCTTGATAAAACAGTTCTCGTCAAAAAAACGCGAGAGGAGAACATGATGAATGCAACGGATATGGTCCAGGGAAACCTCGCCCTTAAGCTCGAGACGCCTGCGGCGCCGGCTTTCACGGTTGTCAAAGGCGGCCGATCTGGTTTTCAAACACTGCCTGGCAAGCCCGTCCGCAGCCAGTGCGTCGCCACGACTTCGGCCCCCGTTGCTCTGAAGGCCTCGACGATTGTCGCCCTGGCCGTTGCGCTCACGCTCTTCTTTGTACTTGCTACCTCGATCTTCAGCGCTCGTCACGCCGCATATGCCGAGTCGGCATCTAACGTTACCTATGAGACCGTCCGTGTTCAGTCTGGCGATTCCTTGTGGTCGCTTGCTCAGGAGCATTCCGTTGACGGTCTTTCTACGCAGGAGACTTCTGACATAATTCGCAGTGTCAATCATCTGGAGCATGGGTCACTCGATGCGGGTGACGTTCTTAAAGTTCCTGCGCGTTCGTAAGATTTAAACACCGGTACATGGTACCCTTGTTATCGTTTTGGAGGAGGTACCATGCGCTGTCCCAGATGCGGCAATGCACATACCCGTGTTGTCGATTCCCGTATGCAGGAATCTAATAACACCATTAAACGCCGCCGTGAATGTTGTTCGTGCAACTATCGCTTCACAACATTCGAGCGATGCGAAGACCCCATCGAGGTCATCAAATCTGACGGGTCAAGGCAGCGGTTCGATCGCAATAAGCTGCTGGTCGGCTTAATGCGCGCTACGATTAAGCGCGACATCGACACGAAAAAGCTCAATGAGCTCATCGATGACATCGAGGTGGAGCTACGTTCCCGTACGCTGACGGCTGTTACGTCCCACGACCTGGGCGACATGGTGCTTAAGCGCTTGGCCAAGATCGACAAGGTGGCCTACATTCGCTTTGCCTCGGTCTATCGCGATTTCAAAGACATCGATGAGTTTTTGCAAGAGCTCGACAAGTTAAGGTGATTTTATGTCCAACATTACGGTCAACATTAAGCGTCTCGACCCTACGATCGAGCTTCCCAAATACGCCCATCCTACAGATGCCGGTTTGGACCTCCGTGCCAATGAGGACTGTACCCTTAAGCCCTTCGAGCGACGCTTGGTCTCTACCGGCCTTGCGATCGCGCTGCCCGATGGATACGCTGGCTTCGTTCAGCCTCGCAGTGGCCTGGCTATTAAGCAGGGTCTGTCTATAGTCAACACGCCCGGTCTTATAGACGCCCACTACCGAGGAGAGCTTAAAGTCATCCTTATCAACCTGGATCCATCCAATGAAATCCAGATTAACAAGGGCGACCGAATCGCTCAACTCGTCATCCAAGAGGTTCCCACGGTCAATCTCGTGGAGGTAGATGAACTAGACGAAACCGACCGAGGAGCCGGCGGTTTCGGTTCTAGCGGCGTCGCTTAGTCGTTTACGTACTGTCCGCTGACCGGCCCGACCCGCCTATATATCGTCCCACGCGCAGTTTCGCAGCGAAGCGAGAATGTTTGAGCATGGGATGATATATAGGGGCCTCCCGCGGGTAAGCGGACATTAAGACCCTAGCGGATATGCGCGGGTTTTCCGCCCCAGTAGAAGCGGCAGAAGGCTCGTTTGCGCTTTTGGGGCTTGCCTGCAAGCTCCATGGTTGCGATGGCGATGTCCTCGGCCGCGTGTGGACGGCGTAGCACTTCGCCATTGATGAGCAGTGCCTTGAGCGACTCGGGATGATCGTGGAGATGGCGCAGCGTCACGATGAGCTCGCGTGCGGTGGTGACATGCATGCTGGCGCCCAAGTCGGTGAGCATGGTGGTGTTGGCCTTTTCCTGGCCATAGGACTTGCCCAACAGAATCATCGGCAGGTGTGCACACAGGCATTCGGTAACAGTGAGTCCGCCCGATTTGAGAATTGCCAGATCGCAGCCGTGCATGAGCGCTGCCATGTCATCGACATAGTCAAGAACCGTGACGTTTTCGAGTTTCATGGCTTCGAAGAGCGTTTTCAGGCGCGTAGCGTATTCCGTGTCCTTGCCCGGCAAAAAGACAAAGTGCATGTCCTCGAAGCTACGGAGGAAGGGGAGGGTTTGGTCCATCGCCGCGCGAAAGCGAACGTACGGTTGAGGCAAACTGGCGCCGGCCATTACCAGCACAATGGTCTTGTCGGTAGGGAGATTGAACTTCTCGAGTTCTTCCTCACGATTGTAATCCGTGTCAAATCCGGCGCGAATAGGGATGCCCGTAATGCGTATCTTTGCCTCAGGAACCTTGCGTGGGCGGAGCGTCTCGGCCATAAACTCGTTTGCCACGCAGAATAAGTCAGTGTCCTTATGGGGCCACCAGCCCTCGACCTCGTAATCGGTCGGCACGCAAATGACGGGATAGTCGATGCCCGTAATGACGCGCGCACCAACCGCAACGTTGGCTGCCGTGATATGTGTGGCGACCACGGCAATAGGCCTGCGAGTGCGAACGTATTCGTTAAATGCGGGGAACATAATGCGCGACCATGCCGTGCCGCCGCCCCAAAGCAGGTGTCCGGTAAGGGTATATCGCCAGGTCAAGTCATAAATTGGGCGTGTAGCGCCGGTAAACGATGCGGCCGTTTTGTTGCCGTCGAATTTTATGCGTCCAAAATCGAGGATATCCAAGACCTCAATTTCGACATCCTGCGGTATGCCCTTGGTGCCGCGTATAAGCTCGAATGCTTGTGCGATAGCATTAGCTGCCGCTTTGTGTCCCGAACCAACCGATGCGTGGACAATGGTCACTAAGGGCTTTTGTCCAGGTGACGGCATCAATTGCTCCGATTGGGGGGCGCTTTGCGTGGGCAGGGGAGCGTCATTGCCCATCTGCGTTTGATCCATCGATAACTCCCCTTCATCGTTGTTTCGCAAAGAATCATTGTAGTGCATGACTGTCATGTTCTCCTAAATTTGGGTATGAGCGCAAAGAACGCCAATGTTTCGATGAGAGGACACTCCATGACTACCCATCAGCCGATCGATGTTGCGATTATCGGCGGCGGCCCAGCGGGCTATGCTGCAGCCATTTATGCTGCGCGATCCAATCTAACGACGACCGTGATTGAACAGGGCATGTCGGGAGGACAGATCGCCACAACCAATGAGGTCGAAAACTATCCGGGCATTCCGCTCTTGAGCGGCGCCGAACTCGGCGAGCGTTTTCAGCAACATGCAGAGGGCCTGGGTGCGCAGGTCGTATGGAGCATGGTTACGGGTATCGATTACGATGCGGATGCGGCGCTGTTTACGGTGCATCACGATACGGGCGATACGCTGGCCTCGAGTGTTATCGCTTGCATGGGCGCCACGCCGCGCTCTGCTGGCTTTATCGGCGAGGATACGTATCGCGGTCGCGGCGTTTCGTATTGTGCGACGTGCGACGGCATGTTCTTTCGTGGCAAACAGGTCTTTGTCATTGGCGGCGGTAATGCTGCCTGCGAGGAAGCCCTGTTCTTATCAGAAATTGCCAGCAGCGTGACCATCGTCTTGCGCCGCGATCAGTTCCGTGCTCCCGATGGCGTGGTTCAAAAGGTGCTCGCTAAAGATAATATTTCTGTTAGGTACCAAACTAGTATTGTGGAGCTATCGGGCGAGGCCATGCCTACAACTATCACGTTTAAGGACAACGCCACTGGTGATACCTATTTCGAGTCCTTCGATCCAGGTTCGTTTGGCATCTTTGTCTTTGCCGGAACACAGCCCCATACTGAGCTTGTACAGCATCTGGTGGATCTGGCGCCTGACGGCGGTATCGTTACCGACGACTCGATGGCCACGCGCACGCCGGGCTTGTTTGCTGCCGGCGATATCCGTTCCAAGCGTTTACGCCAGGTTGTGACCGCCGTTTCGGACGGAGCCATAGCGGCAACCAGCGCATACGCCTTCTTACGAGGATAAGTACGATAATATATCTTATGTAAGGTTGTTATCTTTATACAAAGTGGTTGGACGGTGCGTCAATGTGCTGTCCAACCACTTTTACTTAGCGACTATGTGGTATGCAAAACTAGATATTCTAGAATACAATATAGAAAACGAACGGAGGTCTCTTATGAACCACGTCAAACATGTTATCCCGATGTCCGATACATCGGTCAGCATTAAGCCGGAGGATATTCAGCCGACGGTTCTGCCGGATGCATTTATTCAGTCCGATATGGTTCGCAAGCTCAATACGCTCTGCCTGCCACGCTATGACCAGCTACCCAACGTAACACTCTATCGTGATCAGGTTATTGAATATGTTGCACTGTGGATGGAGCCGCTTTCGATTTGCGTAGAGCAGCCCGTTATCACGCCTTCGATGATCAATAACTACGTAAAGGTCGGCCTCGTTCCTGCTCCGGTTAAAAAGCAGTATGGCCGTGAGCAGATTGCGCGTCTCATTGCCATTTGTATCTTTAAGCAGGTGCTGCCCATCGCTGCGGTTCAGGCGCTCTTTAATATTCAGCGCTTGAGCTACGACGCTCCGACGGCCTTCGATTATGTAGTCGATCAACTTGAGGCATCGATTCGTGCGGCTTTTTCCCTTGAGCAGACTCCCGTGCCCGATACCGCACATCAGGTTACGCGCGAATCGCTGCTCGTACGCAGTGCGGTTTCGTCTTTTGTATCGAAGGCGTACCTGATGAGCTACCTCAAGTTCAATGGGTTTAATAGCTAGGCGACGTATAACGCGGGCGGGATAAAGAGCCATCAGTCACTTTGTCCCGTCCGCGTTTTTGCTTGGTTGAGCTTTATCGGCCCGAAGCCACGCCCATGCCGTAGCCGATGATGAGACCATGCATCTCGGCGTAATAGGAATCTAGGCCGTTGCAGGGCATGATGATAGTCTTGGAGCCTGGCCAGTGCTCCACAATGCGGTCGGCAAGCGCCTGGGCTCCAGCTTCGTTCTCAACGTGATCGATGATGACCTCGCCGCCCGTGAAACCCTCGGCCTCCATGGTGTCGACAATCTTGGTGAGCATCTTCTTTTCGCCACGCGTATGCCCAACGAGTTCAATTTCGCCCGCTTCGCTCGCCGTGCCCAAAATGCGGATGTTGAGCTTGTTGGCAATAACACCGGCCGCCTTGGGGATACGTCCGGCCTTCGCAAGGTTTTCGTAATTGCATAAACTAAAGAGGATCTTGCTGTTCTGCTCCAAGCTATCGAAGTAGGCGCAGGCTTCCTCAAAGGAGGCATCCGGTTTACTTGCAAGATAGCGATCAAACAGTAAGAAGATCAGGTCCATCTTGCCGCCTGCTGCGCGCGAATTAACCAGGTGAATCTTACGATTGGGCTCTTCGGCAAGCACCATGTCACGCGCAGTGGCCGCGGCATTGTAGCTTCCCGAGACGCCCTCGGAGATGGGCATGCAGATCGTCTTGTCGGCGAGCTTAAAGAGCTCAGCCCACTCCCCTACGCTTGGGCAGGAGCTCGATGATGCGCTGGATTCCGATTGAATGGCAACATTAAGCTCGTGAACATCGAGCGAGAGATCGTCGACAAATTCACGCTCCCCCACTCGGATCTTAAGGGGTGCAAATGCAAAGGTGGTATGAGGTGCGGTTGGTTGCCAATCGCGAAGATTGCAGCTCGAATCTGAGATGAGTGCCCAGCTCATTGAGGGTCCTTTCTAGTTGTTCCTCAACAATTATAGCTATCTTTTGGACAGATGCTGCGCATATCTAGTATTCAAAACTAGATTGTAGTTTACACACAAAATGGGCGGTCGAGATAAAACAATGGACCTCGCTCCCAAAGGATACGAGGTCCACTTTCGTTAGCTGAGTTAAAACACTTAATAGCGAACGAAAATATAATTGTTGTTCATGCCAGCGGCAACGGAGCTGATGATAACGCCCGTGCTGTAGTCGGAAGCATGGATCATCTGGCCGTTACCAATGTAGATGCCGGTGTGGTAAGAGTTAACCACGACGTCGCCCGGCTGAGGATCAGAAACACGGGGCCAACCCATGAAGGTGCCGGTAGTGCCCAGGCGGCAGTAGCGGCCGGTGAGGCAGTAGCTTACAAAGCCGGAGCAGTCAAAGCTGTTCGGGCCAATGCCGCCCCAGGAATAAGCGCAACCAAGCTTGCTATAAGCGCGAGAGACAACGCTGCCGCCGTCAACGGACTGGCTCGGCGCGGAAGGGGCCGGTGCCGGGGCGGGCGTCGAGGGCTGCGGCGTGGGAGCAGGAGCGGGCGCGGGCGCAGGCGTGTTGCCGCCGCCGTTGTTGGTCGTACCGCCACCATTATTGGTGTTCTCGGTCGTACCGGCGGTGTCGTTGCTCACCGTGGCCTTTTCGGCGGTGCTGGCATTTATGCCAGCCTGCAGCGCGGCGTTCGCCTCGGCCTCGGCAGCAAGCTCGGCCTGCAGCTGTGAATCCAGGGAGTTCACGACACTCTGGGCCTCAGCCTGCTGGGCGTTGAGTTCGTCGACCTTCTTCTGCGTCGCGGCGACGTTCTTCTCCTGCTCGGCCTGCTTATCGGTGAGCTGCTGCTTAAGGTCCTTGACCTCCTGAATGGTCTGGGCCTGCTTGTCGGAAACCTTGCCGTAGTAGAACAAACGGTTGAGCATATCGCCCAGATCGTCGACGCCCGTCAGAACCTGAAGGAGACTCAGACCGCCGGTCTTGTACTCACCGGCAACGTAGGACGAAAGCTTTGCCTGACCCTCGGCAATCTCTTGCTGCTTTTGCGTGATCTCGCCTGCAGTCTGATCAAGCTCCTGCGTCTGAGCGGAGAGTTCTTCATGAATTTGCTGGGTTTGCGTACCGATCTGCTCGAGTTTGGTACGAGCGGCGGCAAGATCGGACGCGGTATCGGCATAGGCAGGAGCCGCGAGGCCCAAGCCCAAAACACAAGCGAGGGTTGCCGTAGCAGCGCAGCGTGCCATGTTTTTGTGCGTGTTTGCTGTGCGCATGGAGCTTCCTTTCCGGTATCTAAGGGTAGCGGCTAGTCCACCGTTACCAGGCTAAAGAGCTCAACGTCCTCGTTAGAAGGCGTGAGCTTCTTGCGAGGATTAAGAAACGCAAGCTCAAGGATACAACCATAACCTACGAGCTTTGCGCCCATATCTCGCACCAGTTTACCTGTTGCCTCGACGGTTCCGCCCGTCGCGACCAAGTCGTCCAGAATCAACACGGTATCTTTAGAGCTGATGGCATCGACGTGAATCTCAATCGAATCGGTTCCATACTCGAGCTCGTATTCCTGGCTAACGGTCTTACGTGGCAGTTTTCCCGGTTTACGTGCAGGAACAAAGCCGGCGCCGAGTGCCACGGCAACAGGCACGCCTACCATAAAACCGCGAGCCTCGGGTCCTACAACCTTAGTGATGCCCATGCCGGAGAAATGCTCCGCTAGTGCGTCGACCATGGCTTTAAGCGCTTCGGGATTGCTAAAGAGCGGCGTGATGTCCTTAAAGACGACTCCGGGCTCGGGATAGTCGGGGATGTCGACGATGTGAGATTCGAAGTCGTACATGGTGTGACCTTTCATGGGAGGCTGGTTTGTAGAAGCGTTTATTTGTCCGCGCTGGCGGTGCCGGTGTGCGAGGGGGCGACAACCTTAAGCGGCTGCACGAGGGATTCCTCGCGCACGGGGACCGCGGAGGCAGTTGCCTCTTCGCTTTTGGCCTTGGTTGATTCGGAGCGTGCGATTTCCTCATCGAGGGCATCGATATCGGCGTCCTCGACTACGGCGTTGAGTGACTCAAATACGCGGTTCTTGAGCAGCGCGGTATGCACGCCCTCGGTGAGGTCATGTAACTTCTTAAACGCGCGTTCGAGCTTGGCATCGCGTTCGTCATCGGAGGTGTCCATGCCAAGCATACTCACGAGCACTTGCTCGAACATCGAAGACTCGCGGTTGGCGGATGATACGTACTGACGAAGGTTTCGCGGCTCGATATGAAAGCGTGACAGCTCAGAACAGTAGCGGATAATCGGAAAATCGCGCCCGTCGACGAGCTCACGGTTCTGCGGACTCTTGATAATGCGAATAAGGTCGTTTTCGGCCAAGGAGCGAATAAACGAGATCTCGACGCCCAACATATCCGGAATGGTCTCGATGGGGTGCAGTTTCTGCTTGGTTTCCTTTGGTTCCGTCTTGAGCGGAACATCGGACAGCAGACCCACCTCGTAGGCAAGCGTGGAGAGATCTGTAGCGTTTTCCAGACGTTGCTTGATCACGTTGAGCGGCATGTAGCGAGTCTTCTGCAGGTGCAGAATGACCTCTAGACGGTCAACGTCCTCCTTGGAGTATTGGCGATACCCCTTAGGCGTACGATGAGGGGTGATGAGCCCCTCATCTTCTAGAAATCTAATTTTTGAGTTCGAAAGATCGGGGTATGCGCCTCGAAGTAAATTGACGACCTGGCCGATACTCAGATAGTTGCGTTCGGCCATGCCCTACTCACCGGTTTCGATGCGCTCCGGCGTGCTCTCGTGGTAGATGAGCGTGAACGTACCGATCTGGACGGAAGATCCGTCGTGCAGCGGGGCGGCATTGACGATAGCGCCGTCAACCCACGTGCCGTTGAGCGAGCCTAAGTCCTCGATGCGAGCAGCCAGACCCTCGCGAATAATGCGTGCGTGGCTACGCGATACGGTCATGTCATTGAGGAAAATGCCGTTTGCCGGATCGCGGCCAATGGTGGTCACATCATCCTCGAGTTCAAAGGCAGCACCGGTCTGCGGCCCCTTGACAATAGACAGAACGGGGGCAGTGATGCGAACGTTCGCCATAAGATCGGGAACGGTAACGTCGCTCGAAGGCACACGGAAGACGCAGGTTGCGTCGGCAGTCTTATCGTTTTGAGGCATATTGTTAACCATGTTGTCCATGACAACCCCTAACTTAACGCGGACATGCCGCAAAGAATGAACTGTACGTAATAATACCCCAATGGCTTAGTCTTCGATTTCGGGGTTAAGAAAGTCGATGTCTTCGTCCTCTGGATGCGCAACAGCCTGTTTAATGGCCGCTCCACCCTTAATGGAATAGATGACAGCGGTGAGCATGGAGAAGATGACGCCGCCATACACAAAGAAGATGCCGAGCGGTACCGAGCTGCCGTTGAGGCCCGGGAAGGCCGTGAACGTGGCGGGCAGCAGATGCCAGCCGTCCACGGTGGGAAAGCCCAGCAGCATGAGCGAGAAGCCGGTCATGAGCAGCGCCGTGGCAATCTTGCCGGGAAACACTACGTCGATGGGGCGACGGTGGTAGTGGCGCACGATGAGCGTGCCGATGCCCAGGTAGATATCGCGCCCAATGATGAGCACGCAGACCCAGATGGGAAGCTCGCCGCGAACCACGAGACCTAAAACGCCTGTAAATAGCAGCGCACGGTCGCAGATGGGATCCATAACCTTGCCGAGCCACGAGACCGTTTTGGTCATGCGGGCAATCTGACCGTCCATCCAGTCGGTGGAGGCCGCGATGGCATAGATGACAATGGCGACGACACGGTTGTTGTCCGTCACAAACAGGTACAGGAAGACCAGCGTGAGGATCAGGCGCGTGAAGGTAATGAAATTGGAGATCGTGAAAATCTTATTCGACGGGTAATCGGAGGTGCCGATAAGCTCCTTTTTGATCTTCTTTTTGATGCCCACAGGACTCCCCCGCTGGTAAACGACAAAACTCTCGATACTATACCCGTTCTGGCGATGTCTATCCAGCGCGAGCATAGAGAGTCCAGACATGTGGAGGACGGTATCGGCCGGGATGTTTATCGCTTTTGTGTACATCAGCCTCCAAACATGTCGAAAAATGTTGTTTGTGGAGGCTGTTGTACAGGTTTTTGTTGCGTAGACGTATTGAACGGGAAAGTCGTTGACTCTTCGTTGCTATAAGCAATTGCTTAAAACAAAAAAGGTCAGGCACTAGGTGCCTGACCTGCAAACTTCTGGTCGGGACGACTGGATTCGAACCAGCGACCCCTTGACCCCCAGTCAAGTGCGCTACCAAGCTGCGCCACGTCCCGAAGCATTTGTTTGTTGCTCTGCTCTCGCTCGCAACAGGGTGTATAGTAACCCGAAACTTTGTCCTTGTGCAAGAACTTTTTTACAAATTTTGAAGCAAGTCTAAAATTGTATCTGCGAGCTGGGGTTTTGTTAGTACGGGAAGTTCTTGCGTGCCCGCTGTACTTACTATCCAGGCCTTGTTGGTATCGGTCCCAAAGCCCGAATCCGCGCGCGAGACATCGTTGGCGATAATGGCATCGCAACCCTTGCGCACGAGTTTGCGCTGCGCGTACTCCACGACGTTATCGGTCTCGGCCGCAAAGCCGATTACACGGCGCTCGCCCTTTTGGCGTGAGAGTTCGGCCAGGATGTCAACGGTCTCGACGAGCTCAATTCGATCCAGGCGCTCGTTGGCCTTTTTGAGTTTATGGTTCGCCGGGGCCGCAGGCGTGTAGTCGGCGACGGCGGCGGCACAAATGGCCGCGTCGGCCGTCTGAAAGGCGCTCAGCGCAGCCTGGAGCATTTCCGCCGCGGTTTGTACGCGCACGCACTCCACGCCGCAGGGAACGTCGAGCGATGTCGGTCCCAGCACGAGCGTGACGGCGGCACCGCGGCGCGCGGCCTCCCCCGCCAGGGCGATACCCATCTTGCCCGATGAACGGTTGCCAATGAAGCGCACGGGGTCGATCGGCTCGTGCGTGGGGCCGGCGGTGATCACGATGCGCTTGCCCACAAGGTCCTGAGGAGCGGGGTCGAGCAGCTTGCAGACGGCCTCGACGATGTCCTCGGGCTCGCTCATGCGTCCCGTGTCCACATCGCCGCAGGCAAGGTAGCCGCTACCCGGACCCACAACGTGGACACCGCGCTCGCGCAGCGTGGTCATGTTGGCCTGCGTGGCCGGCGCCTTCCACATGCCATTGTTCATGGCCGGCGCGACCACGATAGGACGCGGCGTGGCAAGCAGCGTAGTGGAGATGAGGTCATCGGCGATGCCGTTGGCCATCTTGGCGATGATATTGGCCGTCGCGGGCGCCACGACCACCAAGTCGGGCTCCTGCGCCAGCGAGATATGGTGGATGGGGTCGGAGGGGTCGTCGAACAGACCTACAGCGACAGGGTCGCCCGTGAGCGCGCGAAAGGTGAGCGGGCCCACAAACTCCGTGGCATGCTCGCTCATAACGACCTTGACGCGGGCGCCGCGCTTTTGCAGCAGGCGCACGATATTGCACGACTTATAGGCGGCGATCCCGCCGGTAATGCCCAGCAGGATCGTTTTTCCCTCAAGTTGCATTGAATTGTCGGGTGCCGTCGTCATTGCTAGGCTTCCTTGTTGGGGAGCACGAGCAGGCGGTGGCAGTACGGGCAGTGCGTAATCTCACTACCGTCGTGGTTGAGGTCGCTCATGGACGACGCCTGCAGCGCGGTGTGGCAGACCGTGGGGATGTTGCCCTTAATGGTCTCGACGGCCAGGCCACGGAACTGCTTGAGTAGACGCTCGTAGTCGGTGAGCACGTCGGTCGGCAGCGTGGCGGCAAGCGTGGTGCGCTCCTTGGTGGCGGCATCAATCTGAGCCTGGAGGTCGGCGGCCTTGGCACGGGCAGCCTTGGTGTCGGCCTTCACGCCCTCCTCGAATTTGGCGATGATGGCCTGCGCGCGAGCCTCACGGTCGAGCGCCTCCTTGTGGGCGACAACGACATCCTTGCGGGTGTGCTCAATCTTGTCCAGGCGCTTGGCCAGGGTGGCGAGCTCGTTTTCCAGATCCTGGACCTCGCGGTAGTCAGAGCCGTCGAAGTGGCGTTTCTTGGCGGCCTCGATGGCGTTGTTGGTCTGGATCTCGGTGGTGTTGAGATCGTCCAGCTCAATGTCGAGGTCCTTGCGCTGAGCGTAGAGCTTGGTCATTTCGGACTTAAGCTTTACATAGGTTTTGCGCTTTGAGGCGAGCTCCTTGAGCTCCGGCATATTGGCAAGTTCGCTCTTGTTGCGGGCGAGCTCCAAATCGATCTGTTGCAGCTTGAGTAGCGTAGCGCCGGCGCTCATAAGTTCTCTCCTTTTGTCACAGTCCACCATTGGCAAGGGTTCAGTATTTTAATCGCATGACGGGGGTCGACCCCGGCGTCAACCGCAGAGTTCATCAAGATATCCACGAACGGCTCCTCGGAGCGGTCGTGGCCGAGCAAGATCACGCTCAGCCCGCGCAAGGCAAGATCTTGCGCCACGTGATAGCCCGCCTCGCCCGTCACGATGACATCCGCACCGGCGGCGATGGCAAGCTCGCCAAAGTCGCCGAGGGAGCCGCCCAGAATGGCGACGGTGCGGCACGGGCGCTCGGCATCGCCCCATACGCGTGGGTCGCTTCCGAAGGCCGTGGCAGCACGGGCGGCAAGATCGCGCAGCGTGCACGGGTCGTTGAGTGTTGCAAGCGCGCCCAGGCCGGTCGACTCGGGGTCGTCCACGTGCTCCAGCGAGCTATCGGGCACGGCGTTCAGCAGCTTGCATAGACAGGCACGCGCCTCGTGCGAGCGGTCCAGGTTGGTGTGGAGCGAGATGATGCTCACCCCGCAGCGGGCCGCCTCGTAGAGCGCCGCGCTGCATTGGGGGCGCGTTGCGCTGGGCGGGCAAAACGACTCGGGCGCCTTGATGTAGACGGGATGATGCGTGAGCAACACGTTGGCTCCGGCTTCCAAGGCGCGCTGCACGTTGTCCCTGGTGGCGTCAAGCGCGCAGGCAACGCCACGGATCTCGTCGTCGGGGTCGCCAACGGATAAGCCTACGTGGTCCCAGGGCTCGGCGTCCGTCTTGGGATAGCGTGCCAGCAGGGCACGCTCGAGCTCGGCGACGATCATGCGGCACCTACGATCGAGAGCAGCGTCTGGGCAAAATCGTCCAGATCGCTCGGATTCACGCGGTCATCGAAGGAGATGCGCAGTGCGCCCAGCGCCTGCTCGCGACCAATGCCCATGGCGCTGAGCACGTGGCTCGGGTCCATGCTGCCGCTCGAGCAAGCCGATCCGGCCGACACCTCAAAACCGGCGGCATCGAGCTTGATGATGAGCTCCTCGGAGTCCATGCCGTCGACGTTGATCGAAACCATGCCGGGCAGACGGTCGGCCTGCGTGTAGTCGCCCATGGTGGCGTGGATGCGCGGATGGGCCGTGAGCGTGGCGTAGAGCCTGTCGGAAAGGGCTTGCAGCTTCTCGCGCTCCTGAGCCACATGGGGCGCCAGAGACGAGGCGGCAGCGGCAAAGGCCAGCTGCGTGCGCAGGTCCTGCGTGCCGGCACGACGTCCGGCTTCCTGTCCCCCACCAAAGATGCGGGGGCGCAGCGGCGTGCGGCTTTTTAGGTATAACGCGCCGGAGGCTACGGGGCCGCCAATCTTGTGTGCTGCAACGGTCATGGCATCGACGCCCAGCTCGGTCACATCGAGCGGAATATGCAGATAGCCCTGGATGGCATCGGTGTGGAACAGGGCGCCCACGGTATGCGCAGCCGCGGCAAGCTCGCGGATAGGCTGTACCACGCCGGTCTCGTTGTTGGCGGCCATGATGCTCACGAGCGCGACGTCGTCGCCCAACAAGTCGCTCAGCGCGGCAGGCTCGATGTAGCCCGCACGGCAGGGCTGCACCAGGTCGACGGTAAAGCCCGCGGCTCGCAGCAGCGGTAGGTTGTCCAGGATCGAATCATGCTCGATCGCAGACACGATCACGCGCTCGCGCTTACGATCGCGCTGACGGGCACCCTCGGCAAGTCCGAGGAGCGCCAGCTGGTTGGCCTCGGTACCGCCGTTGGTTAGGACAATCTCGGACGGGCGAACGCGCGCGCCAAAGCTGCGGGCGATCTCGCGGCGTGCAACCTCCAGACGTGCGGCAGCCTTGCGGCCGAGCGAGTGCAGCGAGTTGGGGTTGACGCCGGCAAGCTCGCTTTCGTCGTACTCGCGCTGCGCAAGGAGCGCCTCGGCGCGCATGGGCGTCGAGGCGGCATAGTCAAGATTCACGGGTATGCGGTTTTGACCTGCGGTCATAAGGGTTTATGCCTCCTGTGCGGCCTCGTTGCCCAGCTTCTGCAGCAGCGCAACCTCGGCGGCGGGATCTTCGGACTTAAATACGGCGGAGCCGGCTACGAGTACGTTGGCGCCGGCCTTGACGACCTCGGCGATGTTTTTGGAAGAGATGCCGCCGTCGACCTCGATCATGGGCGACACACCGTGGCGCTCGCACATGGCCTTGAGCTCGTGGAGCTTATGCAGCGTGCCCGGGATAAAGCTCTGGCCGCCAAAGCCGGGGTTCACGCTCATGAGCAGCACCATGTCGACGACCTCGATGATGCTCTCGAGCACGCAGACGGGCGTGGCGGGGTTGAGCACCACGCCGGCCTTGACGCCGCGCTGCTGCAGATGCGTGAGCGTGCGGTGCAGGTGCGTGGAGGCTTCGTAGTGCACGGTGATCATATCGGCGCCGGCGTCGGCATACCAATCGACGGTCTCGTCGGGGTTCGACACCATCAGGTGCGCGTCGACCGGCACCTTGGTGGAGCGCTTGACGGCCTTGAGGATTTCGACGCCAAAGGTGAGGTTGCCGGTAAAGTGACCGTCCATGACGTCGAAGTGCACATAGTCGGCGCCGGCGATCTTGTCGAGCTCGCCCTTGAGGTTGGCCATGTCAGCCGAAAGGACGGACGGAGCGATTTTGATGGAACCCATGGTAGTAGCCTTTCTGCGCTAGTCGGTGAGTCCGTAGAACTCTTGAGAGGGGACGCGGTCGGTAAGGATCTCGAGCGCCCTATCCAAAGTAACACCGTTGTAGAGCGTTTGCTCCACGGCAAAGGTGAGCGGAATGTCTACGCCCAGCGAACGGGCGAGCTCGCTCACGCTGCGGGCGGCGACGGCGCCCTCGACCACCATATGCGTGCGCGCCTGGTACTCGTCGAGCGATACGCCGTGGGCAAACTCGTAGCCGAAGGTGCGGTTGCGCGAATGCTCGGAGGTGCAGGTGGCAATAAGGTCACCCATGCCGGCAAGACCCATACAGGTCATGGCCTGGCCGCCGCGGGCGTGCACCAGTCGGCTGATCTCTGCCAGGCCGCGCGTCATGATAAGGGCGAGCGTGTTGTCGCCCGCGCCGGTACCGGCGGAGATGCCGCACACGATGGCGATGACGTTTTTCATGGCGCCGCAAACCTCGACGCCGGTCATGTCCTGCGAGAGATAGATGCGGAAGGCCGTGGATAGGAGCAGGTCCTTAAAGGTCTCCCCTACCTGCGAGTCTTTGCTGGCGATGACGGCGGCGGAAAGTCCGCCGCGGCATATCTCCTCGGCATGGTTGGGGCCCGAGAGCGCCGCCACACGCGCCTCGTTGCCGATCTCGCTGGCGATGACCTCGCTCATGAGCATGCCGGACTCGGGCTCGATGCCCTTGGTGAGGCAGAGCACCGGGGTGTCGGCGGCGATAAAGGGCGCCGCCTGGTGGCAGACGTCGCGCAGGTGCGTCGAAGGCACGGCAAAGATGATCGCATCGGCACCGTCGAGCGCCTGGGCCAGGTCCGTCGTGGCGACAACGTTTTCCGGCAGCACGTAGTCCACCAGATAGCGCGGGTTGCGGTGCTCACCGTTAATGCCGGCGGCCGTCTGCTCACTATGGGCCCACATGGTCACGCGCTCGGCTCGCGCGGCGGCAAGGCCGGCGACGGCGGTTCCCCAGGAGCCGGAGCCAATCAGCGCAACATTCATGACTCTCTCCTACTTATCGTCGGGCTCGGTGACGCGCTTGGTAAACGAGAGCTTGGATTCCTTACCCGTCATGAGCTTTTTGATGTTCGCGCGATGGGCCCACACCACGGTGATGCCGATCATCGCCATGCAAAACTTGAGGCCCAGGCTGCTGTACGGAAAGACCGCGCAGGCGGCGATGGGAAGACCGATGGCCGCGGCAAGCGAGCCCACCGACACATACTTGGTGATGGCGACGGCCACGATAAACATGCCCAGCAGCGAAAGTCCGATGGGCCAGTACCAGGCCAGTATGACGCCCAGCCCCACAGCGATGCCCTTACCGCCGTGGAAGTTGAGGTAGGGCGAGAAGATGTGTCCCCACACGGCAGCCAGGCAAATGACGCCGAGCATCCAGTCGCCGGCGGCACCGGGAGCCATAATGCTCACCGGGAAGGCATAGCCCACGCTCGCGATGAGCGGACGCGCGATAAGGACGCAGATGGCGCCCTTCAAGCAGTCGAGCAGCAGCGTGAGCGCGGCGACCTTGGGACCGGCTACGCGCAGGGCGTTGGTGGTGCCGATGTTGCCGGAGCCCGCCTTGCGAATGTCCGTGTGGTTGAACACGCGGCCCAGGATCAGGCCAAACGGAATCGCTCCGATAAAGAACGAGACCACGGCGCAGATGGCGGTCAGCAGAATCGGATTATGCATCCTTTTGCTCCTTCTTCCTAAAGAAGAGTCGAATGGGCGTGCCGGCAAAATCGAAGGTCGAGCGCATGCGGTTCTCCACGTAGCGCTGGTAGGTGTCGTTGACCAGGTCGCTGTGGTTGACGAAGAACGTAAACGTCGGAGGGTTGACGCCCGTCTGGGTCACGTAGTGCATGCGCAGGCGACGCTTGCCGTCCACTACGGTGTGGCCAAACTCGCGCAGGTCGGTGAGGAAGGTGTTGAGGCGCGAGGTGGTGATCTTTTGCGAGCGCGTCTTCTCGGCAGCGTCGACCATTGCCCAGATCTTCTCGACGCTGCGGCCGGTCAGGGCCGAGATGCGCAGGTACTGGGCCCAGGGAGCCATGACGCCCAGACGGCGGTCGACGGTCTCCATGCAGGCCTCGCGCTTGCGGTCGTCGTCGAGCAGATCCCACTTGTTGAGCAGAACGACGATGGCGCAGCCGCGTTCGATGGCCAAGCCCATGACCTTCTGGTCCTGCTCGGTAACGCCCACGGAGGCGTCGACGACGAGCAGTGCCACGTCAGCACGGTCGATGGCGCGCAGGCCGCGGACCATGGAGTAGTACTCGATGTTCTCGTACACGGTGCTCTTCTTGCGAATACCCGCGGTGTCGACCATGCGGTAGTGCTTGCCGTTGCGCTCCACGACGGTGTCGATGGCGTCGCGCGTGGTGCCGGCGATGTTGGACACGATAGAGCGGTCGGCGCCCAGGATGCGGTTGAACAACGAGGACTTACCGGCGTTGGGGCGGCCGATGATGGCGACGTTCAGCGCGTCGGGGAACTCGTCGGCGACCTCGTCCTCCTCCTCGGGCAACAGGGCAACGATGTCGTCGAGCAGGTCGCCCGTGCCGTGGCCGTGCAGGGCCGAGAGCGGCGTTGGCTCGCCGATGCCGAGCGAATAAAACTCCCAGATGCTGTCGTTTTCGCGATCGGGGTTGTCGAGCTTGTTCACCAGCAGAAAGACCGGCTTGTCGCAGCGCTTGAGCATGCGGGCGACCGACTCGTCCTCCTCGGTGACGCCGGTGCGGCCGTCGACCACAAATAGGATGACGGCGGCTTCCTCGGCGGCGGCGAGGGCCTGGTCGCGGATGGACGTGGCAAAGACGTCATCGCTCTTGAGCGGCTCGATGCCACCCGTGTCGACGATGGTGAACTCACGGCCGTTCCAATCGGCCGTGTGGTAGGAGCGGTCGCGCGTTACGCCGCGGGACTCATGGACGATGGCGTCCGAGGTCTGGGCCAGGCGGTTAACGAGCGTGGACTTGCCCACGTTGGGGCGTCCGACGACGGCGACGATAGGTTTCATCTGCACTCCTTTAATGGGTAGGGTCAGTGGAAATGTTAGAGCCTGCGGGCATAATGCCAAGGATATGCTCCAGGGTATCGAGCAGCTCATGCGGCATGGTCGATACCACATGAACCTCGGCGCCGCGAGCTTCAAGGCTTGCGAGTAAATCGTCACGATGATACTCGTCAAGCGTCATGCCGTCAGCGTTGAACATGAGCTTAGGCACAAAGAGCATAACCCCCGAGAGGTCCTGCGGCAGCTGCTCCAGAATGTCGCATGCGACGATGAGGCCGGTGACGTCCACGTTGCCGCCAAAGTAACGGTTTTCGATAGCGGTGACGGTGCCGGCAAGGCCCCGTGGCGACTCCACAAAGCGCGCCACGGTGTCGCGCGCGCTGGCGCCGGAGAGGCACAGGAGGCGCTGGTTGCGCCCGGCGATGCCAGCGCGGACGCGGGCCAGACGCTCGGCGTCGGCGGCAAGCACGTCGTCGGTCTCGTCCAGATACGAGCGGATCATACCGATGCCGTCGTAATACTGCGGGTAGCCGTCGTAAAAATCGGCCTGGGGTGGCTCGATGCCGGCGTCCAGATAGAACTCATCGCTCATCTGGAAGGTGTGGCGGCCAAAGCGCTTGTAGGCACGATCCTGGAAGGGACGGATCATGGCAATGGTTTCGCGCGCGAGCTCAGGTTTGTCGCTGTATGACCAGGTAAATCGTCTCTGGTGCTTGGTAAAGCCCAGTGGCACAATGCCCAGACTCGTGATCTGTTCGTGCTCCTCGCAAAAGCGTAGGGTCTTTTGCAGCTCCTCGCCGTCGTTCATGCCGGGACACAGCACAATCTGCGCGTGGATCTCGATGCCGGCGGCCATGATGGCCTCGAGCACGTCCATGCCGCGCTGGGCGTTGCGGCCCATCATGCGTCGGCGGACGTCGGGGCTTACGGCATGGACCGACACGTTCATGGGACTCATATTGCGGTCGATAACGTTTTGCACGTCCTCGTCGGAAAGGTTCGTGAGCGTGACAAAGTTGCCCTGCAAAAAGCTCAGGCGGTAGTCGTCATCGCGAATATACAGCGTGGAGCGGCCGCCCTTGGGCAGCATGGTCATAAAGCAGAACACGCAGGCGTTCACACAGGTACGCATGCCGTCAAAGATGGGGCCGTCGAACTCAAGGCCCCAGTCCTCGCCGGGAAAGCGATCGAGCTCGACGGGGGTGACGGTGCCGTCGCGCGGGTCGAGAACCTCTAGGTCGACGGTGTCCTCGTCGGCCTCCCAGAGCCACACGATCATGTCGGTGAGTCGCTCGCCGTTGACCGTGAGCACGCGCATGCCCGGCTCGATACCCACATCCCATGCGGGCGATTCGGGACGCACGTTCTTTACGAGCGCGCCCTCACCCGGCTCGGGGTCGCGGCTGCGCCCGTAATCGGCCACCTCGGCGGCGTATGCGGGTACGGTCTGGTCCATGATTAGCGACAAAGCTCCTTGATGCGCGCAACGGCGCGTTCGATGTGTTCTTGCGGAGTTGAGGCTCCGGCGGTGATGCCGATGTGGCGCGCGTTGGCAAACCATGCGGCCTCAATCTCGGATGCTTCCTCGATGTGATGGGTGTGCTCGCAGACATCGGCACAAATCTGCGCCAGGCGGCGCGTATTGCCCGAATTTTTGCCGCCCACGACGACCATGCAGTCGCAGCGGTTGGCAAGTGAGGCGGCCGCCTGCTGTCGCTCGCTCGTGGCAGCGCAGATGGTGTTGATCACACGCAGCTCCTGCACACGCGGGGTGATGGAGGCCACTACCTCGGCCAGGTTCTGCGCGGTTTGGGTGGTCTGCACAACCAGGCCCACCTTGCCCTTGAGCGGCAGCGCATCCGCATCGGCGGCGCAACTCACGACCTGCGCGTCATCGCCGGCGTGACCCAGGATGCCCTCGACCTCGGGGTGGCCCGGCTCGCCCACGACAATCACACGGTAGCCCTCGCGCACCAGGCGCTCGGCCGCCACGTGGACCTTCTTGACGTAGGGACAGGTGGCATCGACCACAGTAAGGCCGCGCTCGCGAGCAGCCTCGATGACCTGCGGCACCACGCCGTGCGCGCGAATGACCACGGTGCCCGATGCGGCGTCGTCCAAGGTGTCTGCCAGACCGACGCCTGCCTCGGCGAGCTCGCGCACCACGATGGGGTTATGGATGAGCGGACCCAGCGTGTGGACCTGAGCGCTCTCCCCTGCCTGCGGCGCGGCGGCCAGCGCCATGTCGAGTGCACGCTGCACGCCGTAGCAGGTACCGGCATGCGCTGCGATTTCGATGGTGGGGGCGTCTGCCTTGCCGGGCGCAGCCTCGACGGTGTTCATGACGATCTCGCCCATGGCTAGAACCTGCCGGGGTGCTCGGCACACAGGTCGTCGCGCATGGCGTAGACGCGGCTCATGGCCTCGGACTCAAACCATGCCAGGCGTTCCTTGCGCTTGAGCTCGGCCGGTGCATCGGATAGCGAGATGGCCTTGCCTGCACGGATCCAGCACTTTTTGGGGCGCATAAGCTTTTTGCCCGCAGGCGTGATATCGGACCAGCCACAGATGGCGAGCGGGTTGACGGGTGCCTTGCCCATCTGGGCAATGAGCGCAAAGCCACCGTGGACCTCGGGCTTGATCTCGCGCGAGCGGATGCGTGTGCCCTCGGGGAAGATCAGGACGTCCTCGCCGCGCTGCAGCGCATGCTGGGCGGCACGCAGGCACTTCATGTCGGCGGTGCCGCGCTCGACGGGAATGCCGCCCACGCGGCTAAAGGCCCAGCGCACGATCTTGCTCTTGGCAAACTCGGACTTAAAAATGGGGCGAATGCGGCGGCCGCCAAAGAATAGCGCCGTCTCTACAGCCAGGAGTTCGGCCATCGAGGTGTGGTTGCAGATGACCACGCTGCCGCGGCCTTCCTGGCGCTCAAACAGCAGGTCGCTGTCCTCTACCTTCCAGCGCCACATGAGCTTGGAGAAGCCCCACAGGATGCCCATGACCACGAAGACGGTGCCGCGGATGAGCACGGGGAACTCGGCATAAGGCGCGTTGTAGTAATCCTCGGGCGTCTGCTTAAACAGGCGCATGAGCTACCTCCTTTGGTTGATGAGGTCCTCGATTATCGAGACGACCTCGTCGATGGTATGTGCGGTGGAGTCGACGTGCACGGCGTCCTCGGCGGGCACGAGCGGCGCGACCTCGCGGCTGCTGTCGAGCTTGTCGCGTTGCTTGAGGGCGTCGAGCGTCTCGTCGACCTCGGCCTCGAGCTGCTCTTCGGTGGGCGGCTGGGCGTCGTTTTGGTGGCGCTGCAGCACGCGGCGACGGGCGCGCTCGCGCGGGTCGGCGGTCAGGAACACCTTGATCTGCGCGTTGGGGAACACGACGGTGCCGATGTCGCGGCCCTCGGCCACGATGTCGCGGTCCTCGGCGGCGCGGCGCTGATGGATGAGCATGGCGGCGCGTACGCCCGGGTAGGCCGAGACCTTGGAGACGTTGGCGTCCACCTGCGGGGTGCGAATGGCAGCCGAGGCGTCCGCGCCGTCGATGGTCAGGCGTGTGTCCTCGCCGGTGCCGTTGGTAAAGCGGATCTCGATTTGCTCGGCGAGGGCGTCGATGGCAGCCTCGTCGTCCAGATCGATGCCGCGGTCGAGCGCGGCGAAGGTAACGGCGCGATACATGGCGCCCGTGTCGAGCTTGTTAAAGCCCAGCTGGCGGGCGATCTCCTTGGCGATGGTGGACTTGCCGGAACCGGCGGGGCCGTCGATGGCGACGATCATGCAATGCTTCCTTTCGGTGGTTGACGTGCTGGTATGGGACGCGGGCGCTGCTTGCTGGCGGACTGGCTAGCCCGTGTAGCGCTCGCGGTAGGTGTTGCGCTTGGGCGCGGAGCCGTGGCTGCCGTGGTGGCGCGTGCGGCTCGCGGTGTTGGTCGCCGGCGCAGCGCCGCGCTTGGCGCCGGCCTGCTTGGGCGGGATGCCGCCGGCCTTGAGGATCTGTACCTCGCGGTCGGTGAGCTCGCGCCACGAGCCCTTGGCCACGTCCTTGAGCTCAAGGCCGGCAAAGTTGCAGCGGTGCAGGCGGATCACCGGGTGGTGGATCTTGCTCAGCATGCGCTTGACCTGGTTCTTGCGCCCCTCGCGGATAATGACCTCCACGGCGGTTGTGCCAGGCTTCACACCCTGCGGAGCCACCGCCTCGGCCTCGCGCGCGGTAATAACGCGGCAGATTGCCGGCTGGCACAGGCCGTCGTCGAGCTCGATGCCGCGGCGCAGCGGTTCCAAGTCGCGATCGGTCAGGTGTCCGTCCACGAGCGCCTGGTAGGTCTTGTAGACGTGCTTGCTGGGGTGCAGCAGGTCCTGCGACAGGTCGCCGTCGGTGGTAAAGAGCAAAAGGCCCGTGGTGTCGCGGTCCAGACGGCCCACCGGGAAGAGCCCCGGAAAGCGGTCGCGCGGGACCAGGTCGGCCACGCAGGGGCGCTCCTGCGGATCGCTCATGGTGGTGAGATAGCCGGTCGGCTTGTAGAGCATCAGGTACACGGCGCCCTGGTTGAGCTTGACGGGCATGCCGTCAACCTCGATATGGTCGCGGTCCACATCGACCTTGGTGCCCAGTTCGGTCGCGACCTGGCCGTTGACAGTCACGCGGCCGGCGGTCATCAGGTCCTCCGAGCCGCGGCGACTCGCAACACCCGCGCGCGCCAAAAAGCGCTGCAGGCGCATGGTGTGCGGGTAGACGGGCTGGGGGTCGATCGCGGGCGCGCCCGTGGCACCAGCGGTACGCGTCTCCCCTGTTTCGTTAGTCCTCGTCATGCGTATCCTCCGCAGCGTCGTCAGCGGCAAGTGTTCCCTCGCCACCGACTGCCTCGACATCCTCAACATCGGTATCCAGCAGCTCGCGCTCTTCGTCCAGGTCCTCGACCTGCTCCTCGAGCGTAGACTGAATGCTGCGGCCGCTCAGGCGCTCGCGGATAAACTGGCGCGACTGCTCGTCGGGGGCAAACTGCTCCAGATCGGGCAGGTCGCGGGTGGAGCGCAGACCAAACTTCTCCAAAAAGGCGTTGGTCGTGCCGTAAATGATGGCTTGACCGCGCTGGGGGTCGCGACCGAGCTCGCGCACCAGACCCTTGTCAACGAGCGACGCGATGACGCCGTCGGAGTTGACGCCGCGGATGCCCTTGACCACCTCGCGCGTAACGGGCTGGTGGTAGGCGATGACGGCCAGGGTCTCGAGTGCCGCCTGCGACAGTTTTTGCGTATCCCAGCTCAGCACATAGGCCTCGACCACGTCATGGTAGGCGGGATGCGTAAACAGGCGCCAGCCGCCGGCAACCTCGCGCAGCTGAAAGCCGCGGTTGGCCTCCTCGTACTCAACTTTGAGCTCGGCCAAAAGCGACGCACACTCGCCTGGGGCGATATCCAGCGCATCTGCCAGCGCGGGCGCGCTCACCGGATCGCTCGAAACCAGCAGGAGCGCCTCGAGGGCGCCCTTGAGGCTGTTTGCCTCTAGCGTAGAAAGGGTTGACATGGTAGCCGCTCCTATTCGGTGAGCTCGGGGCCCTCGCCGGGCACGTAGGCCTCGGCGCCCTCGACGCGGTTGATACGAATGGTTCCAAAGATCTCGTCCTGGCTCAGGGTGAGCGAGCCGCGCTTGGCGAGTTCGAGCATGGCCAGGAAGGTGACGACGAGCTGCTCGGTGGTGGCGTCGCCGTCTAACAGCTCGCGGAAGGTGCAGGTTTGGTGCGCCATGGTAAAGCGGTCGACCGAGGCCACCGTCAGGTCGAGCGGCACGCGATGCGGCGCCACGTGCTCGGCCTCCAGCAGGAAGGTCTGGCGCTTGCCGTCCAGGTCGGCGCAGATGACGGCGAGGCCGCGCAGGGTAATACCGGCCAGGTAGTCGGGCATAAGGCCCAAAAACTCGGGGTCGGGGCCGGCCACACGCGGATGCATGCGGCTTTCGGCCTGCATGCGCGCGCCAAGAGCCGCCGCCGCGCCCTTAAACTGCTTGTAGGCGATCAGGCGCTGGATCAGGACCTCGCGCAGGGCGTCGCCGTCGAGCGCGCTGAGCTCCTCGAGGTCTTCGTCAATCTCGTCATCGTCGACGGATTTGCTGGGGGCCTCCTGCGGCACCAGCGAGGCGGCCTTGATGTCCAAAAGGGTTGCCGCGACCAGCAGAAAGTCACTCGCCACGTCCAGGTCCAGCGCCTCAATACGCTCGACCTCGGCCAGGTACTGCTCGGCCACCTCGCTGATAGAGATGGCGCCGATATCAACTTTTTGGCGGGTTACCAGCTGCAGCAGCAGGTCGAACGGTCCGCTGTAGACCTGCGTCGACACGCGATACGACATCTTCGACCTCCTTTGACGGCGCCTTCGCGGCGCGGTTTGGGTGCATGTTGCGACCGTTTTGCACGGTCGACCTGTAAGTTTACCTTAGATGCCGGCGATTGCGAAGTTAAGCAGCTGCCCAGCGAGCGGATACACGGTAACGTCGAAATATCGTCCGATCAAGTCGATGCCGGTCCACATGGGCAGCAGATACAGCACGATGATAAGGATCGGCATGGCGTATTGCTGCAGTTGGTAGTAGTTGGCGAGTGCCTTGCCTTTGAGAAACGGCACGATGATCGACGAGCCGTCGAGCGGCGGAATCGGAATAAGGTTAAAGAACGCAAGCGACAGGTTGACCACGATAAAGGTGGCGCCAAAGTTCATGATTTGGGACGCCACGGCAAAGGACATGCTGGTGTAGAGGTTGCCATATGCTGTGTGCATGATGGCGGCCGCAAGGCACGCCAGTGCGATGTTCGATACGGGGCCGGCCACGCTCACCAAGACCTCGTCGCGCTTGGGATGCTTAAGGTTGTTGAGGTACACGGGCACGGGCTTGGCGAAGGCGAACACCGGGCCGCCGGCGGCGAGCATGAGCAGCGGTAGGATGATGGTGCCAAACGGGTCAATATGGTTGAGCGGGTTGAGCGAGACGCGGCCGCGCGAACGGGCCGTCTTGTCGCCGAGCGCCCAGGCCGCGGCGGCGTGCGCGCTCTCGTGGATAACGATGCCCACGATGACGGCGACGGCGCTCGCGAGCAGGTTCATGAGGTAGCTACTGGACATGGCGCTCCCCTAGCGGACGCGGCGCGAGGCGCGCGTGAGCAGGTAGTCGGCCACAAACAGGATGACGGCCACGATGGCGTAATCCAGGCGGAACACACCGCCGAAGGGCGATGTGATGACGCCGTATCCGGCGATGGCGCTCGGCAGCGCGCGAGAAAGCTCAACGACAAAGCCCACAATCTGCAGCTTGGCGGAGAGGCCGCTAAAGCACAGCAGCACGGTCATCGCGCTCATAAAAATGCCGCAGATGCGGCACGCGATGGCTATGATGCTCATCGCCACGGCAGCGGCCTTACGAGAGTTCACGCGCGGTCTCCTCTTCGATTTGGGTGGAAAGCTCCAGCCATTCGTCCTCGAGCTTGGGCAGCTCTTGCTTAAGGCCGTTATATTCCCCCAGCGCGGCGTTGAACTTATCCTGATCGGCATAAAGCTCTTCGCTCGCCATCAATTCCATAAGCTCGTCATAGCGGGCGCGCTTTTTGTCGAGCTCGGCCTCGATCTTCTTGAGCTGGTTGCGCACGCCCTTGAGCTTTTTGTTGAGCGCAGCGCGGGCCTGGGCCTCGGCGCGCTTTTGCTCCTTGGTCTTTTTGCCCTCGGCTGGCTTGGGGGCGGCGGCGGGGGTATCGGCCTGGGCGGCGCTGGCTTTGGTGGGCTTGGCCGCGGAAGGCGTGCTCTCCCCTGCCGCCTCGGCGGCGGCGCGGGCCGCGAGGTCCTCGCGCTTGTAGTGGTAGTAGTCGTAGTCGCCGTCATAGACCGTGACCTTGCCATCGCGGATGTCGATGACGCGGTTGGCCACGGCTCGCACCAGGTGCTCGTCGTGACTGATCAGTACAATGGTGCCGGGGAAGTTTTGTAGGGCGTTCTCGAGCATGTCCACCGAGTCGATGTCCAGGTGGTTAGTGGGCTCGTCCAGGCACAGAAGTGCCTCGGGGGCCACGAGCATCTTAGCCAGGGCCAGACGCGCCTTTTCGCCGCCGGAAAGAACGCGGACCTGCTTTTCGATAGAATCGTTGTCACTAAACAGGAAGGCGCCCAGCAGGCTGCGCTGCTGTGGCACGGTCCACTTGGGCGTGACGGTGTCGATTTCTTGCAGGACGGTGTTGGACTCGGTCATGCCCTCGAGCGCGTGCTGGGCGTAATAGGCCACGCCCACGTTGGTACCCAGTTCGCGCGTGCCGGTAGTGGGCGGCTCCAGGCCGGCGATGATCTTCATGAGCGTGGACTTGCCGGCGCCGTTGGGGCCGACGAGCGCCACATGCTCGCCGCGGTAGAGTTTGAGGTCGATATCGCTATAGATGTGCTTGTTGCCGTAGGACTTGGACACGCCCTCCAGGCCCACGACCATGTCGCCCGAGCGCGGCGGGTCGGGGAACTTAAAGTCGATGTGCTTGTGGCCTTCGGGCAGGATGACGAGCTCCTTTTTGATCTGCTCGATCTTGCGGATGCGCTCCTGCGCCTGGGCGGCTTTGGTGGGCTTGTAGCGGAACTTGTCGACGAAAACCTGCATGTGGGCGATGTCGCGCTCCTGGGCGGCACGCTTGGCGCGCATCTGCTCCAGGTTGTCCTCGCGCTGCTTGAGGTAGCTGCTGTAATTGCCGGTGTAGGTAGTCACGCGGCGGTTCTCGAGCGCGGCGACGTGGTCGACGCAGGCGTCCATAAAGGCGCGGTCGTGGCTGACGATGAGCACGGCGCCGTCGTAGTTGGCGATAAAGCCGCACAACCACTGGACGCTTTCGAGGTCCAGGTGGTTGGTGGGCTCGTCCAGAAGCAGCAGATCAGGATGGCGCAGGAAGAGCTTGGCCAGCGCGATGCGCATCTGCCAGCCGCCCGAGAACTCGGAACACGGGCGCTCAAAGTCGGTGACCTTAAAGCCCAGACCGGACAGGATCTTGCGGGCATTGCTTTCGAGCTCGTAGCCGCCCAAGTGCTCAAAGCGGTCCTGGACCTGGCCGTACTCGTTAAGGAGCGCGTCGACGTCCTTGCCCTGCTCAGAGAGCTCGGTGATCTGGGCCTGCAGCTCGTTGGCGCGCTCACCCATGCGGCGGATTTCCTTGGCGGCGGCCATGACCTCGGCGAGGATGGTCGTATCCTTGTGCTCCAGGTTGGTTTCCTGCTCGAGGTAGCCCACCTGACAGTCCTTGGAGTACTGGACCTGGCCGGCGTCGGGGCTGTCGATACCCATGATGATTTTGAGCATGGTGGTTTTGCCGGCGCCGTTGGGTCCCACGAGCGCAAAGCGCTCGCCGGGGTTGATCTGAAAGGACGCGCCGCTAAAGAGGACGCGCGCGCCGAAGCTTTTTTCGATCTTGTCGACCAGGAGGATCATGGTGCCGCCTTTGACCTTGTGTGCCTATATGAAAAAAGGCCCCAACTTGCGTTGGAGCCTCATTCAATGCTCGGGTGGAGACGAGGGGGATCGAACCCCTGACCTCTTGACTGCCAGTCAAGCGCTCTCCCAGCTGAGCTACGCCCCCGTGCGAAGAAGTACTATACGGGAACTCGGACGGAGATGCAAGGACAATTTTAGAAAAACTTTCGCCGTCGCGGCGCGGGGGCGCGGACCCGCACAGGATCGAGAGTCCGCGATGCCTGGCCATGCCCGCGGGGCGCGCCCTAAGGCGTGCGGTGCTGCCGCAGCCCGCCTTTCCGGCTCCAGCCCGGTCGCCCCCGGGGACCTCCCGCCATGAACGCGACCCAAGGCGTTTGGAAGTGGGCAAACAAGCTACTTGCAAGAAAATGTTGCCATGAAAAAGAAACAGGCCAGACAGATTGCCTGACCTGTTGAAAAATCTGGTGGGCCCTCCGGGATTCGAACCCAGAACCCAGGGATTATGAGTCCCCTGCGCTAACCGTTGCGCCAAGAGCCCTTTATATTAGTGGTTGCAAAGGCAATGGAGAAGTTCCATTTAGCGTGTCGTTGCACCACGACGTGAAATACTACCATGCGCGCAATGGTCATTCAACGCACGATCTTTTCGATCGGAAGGATCATGGTCCTGCCTTTGACCTTGTGTGCCTATATGAAAAAAGGCCCCAACTTGCGTTGGAGCCTCATTCAATGCTCGGGTGGAGACGAGGGGGATCGAACCCCTGACCTCTTGACTGCCAGTCAAGCGCTCTCCCAGCTGAGCTACGCCCCCGTGCGAAAAAGTACTATACGGGAACTCCTCCAAGGGTGCAAGAACAATTTTGAAGAAACTTTTTTGATCACACTCTCTGTGTCAAAAAGAAAAAGGCCAGAGGCTTATCACCTCTGACCTGTGCTTTTGATGGTGGGCGATACAAGATTCGAACTTGTGACCCCATCCGTGTGAAGGATATGCTCTACCCCTGAGCCAATCGCCCGTCGCCTTTCGGCAAAAGAGATACTAACATAGCAACGCGAGGATTACCAAGAACTTTTTGGCTTCGATTGTAAAATCGTATGTCAAACCGCTCCGGAGCAATCCGTGTTTACGGCATACTTGCAGCACAACGACCTGTTCCTACACTCGTCGTCAAAACCAGCAGCTAAACCAATTTTCATACGGCAAGACCTTCTCGTAATAGGTGTCGAAGATCTTGGGATGCTCGTACTCGTAAATCCCGCTGGACCACACCACCATTTATTGAAATGATTAAACCTTTTTATAGACTCGCGCCGAAACGCCCGCCGCGAACACAGTCAACCAATTGAGCCTCTTTATAAGAAAAAAAGCCTCCGGTTTTCCGAAGGCTTTACATTCACGATGGTGGAGACGAGGGGGATCGAACCCCTGACCTCTTGACTGCCAGTCAAGCGCTCTCCCAGCTGAGCTACGCCCCCGTGACGAGGAGATACTATAGGGTAAGATCCTTGGTTGTGCAAGAAGTTTTTTGGCTTGATCTTCTTACTTACGGGTTTTCCTGGGACGGGGCTGAATTGACTGATTTTGACTTTGGCAAAATCAGTCAATTAACCCACCGTCCCGATAAAACCCTCACGCGGCGATTGCCTACTCGCCCACCATCCCGATAAAACCCTCACGGTATAAAAAACCGATTACGATGCCTTGGTGGACTTGAATCTTGGCCGTTTTCCTTACGACATTAGAGATGCCCGTGTCAGCTAACAGGCCTAGAGGGCTGTGGTCTAGCTCCCACTCTAGGCCGTGTTCGCTTACTACTGTCCCAGGGGCTATGGCGATGATGGAGAACGTCTTGCCCTCGGCACCCTCGATGATCCACGACTCGCCTGCGTGAAGGATGCGGGCGACCACCTTGTCCTCGGCAATCCAAATGGGGGCGTCCGCATAGCCTGCCAGTAGCCCTAACACAGACAGGGCCATGTCGGGACGGCCGCCGGTGGCGCAGGTCGCAACCACCTCGGCACCCGGCCAGCGACGGCGGACCGAATCGAGTGCCAACGCTAGATCGGTATAGTCCTTGTAGGGGTCGTGGCGCTCAACCTCAAAGGCCTCGGCGGCATCGACCAACGCGCGACCGGTGTCGCTCACCGTGTCGGCATCTCCTACATACACGTCGCAACCCAGGCCAGCGCCCAGCAGCGCGTCGAGCCCGCGGTCCACGGCGACAACGTGGTCGCACTCCCCCGCTAGTCGACGCAACAGATCCGCGCTCGCCACCACCGGTGAGCCGCAAACAACTAATACTTTGCAAGCCACGGCCCTCGCCTATCCCTCAAACGCAAGCACGCGGGCCAGGTCCAGGTCCTCATAGCTATCGATAAAGATATCGCAGTTATCGCGAACCTCGTCGCGCTCCATACGGCCGTGCGGGTCATAAATGCCCACGCGCTTAAAGCCTGCAGTGCCAGAGCTCTTAAGGCCAAAGACGGCGTCCTCAAACACCCACGCGTGCTCAAACTGGTGCCCGTGGCGCTCTTCCAGGCGACGCAGCGCCAGCTCGTACACATCGGGGAACTGCTTGGAGCGGCCCGCCTCGCCCGTCGTGGTAATAAACTCCATATAGGCGTCGAGCCCCGCACCCACGAGTGCGGACCGCACCAGCTCGGCCGGCGTGGACGTGGCCACGCACATAGCAATGCCGGCCGACTTCGCCTGCTCCAAAAATGCCAGGAGCCCCTCGCGCGGCGGCACCTTGGAGTAGCCATCGATCAGGATGTCGCTCAGCTCGCGATACAGCTCCTCGCCATTTTCGCCAATGCCCCACGTGTCGTGGTAGGCCTGGCACTCGTCCTCGAGCGACAAATGCTCAAACTGGGCAAAATCGTCAATCGTTACATCAATGCCGTGACGCCGCAATAATGCGGGCTGGGCATAGGCCCAAACGGGAGTGCTATTTACCAGTGTGCCGTCGCAATCAAAAATAAAAGCAACATTAGAGGCGGCTGTGTGGTTCATTCGCAAACCTTTCAATGTCAAATGGTAAACAACCTGCTAAAAACGTTTTACCAAACGTAAATCTAAAAATCTTGAAACCCTAATTGGTAAAACTGTCAAGAGTTTTACCATCGCAATTCTGTCAGTGGCATAAACATGGCGCTCACCGATTAAACGCCACCGTAAATCCACTTTCGTCCATAAAACTAACGGACAGGTGTTATTGTGGTTTTTGCCGAAAGTTCCACCGTGCACGCGAGGTGGGACGACTCATAGAGCTATCGCCGTCCCTTCGATTCGCGCAGCCTTGGACCTTTCGCATCTAGTCACCAAGGCAACACGCTGCCGCGTCATGATGGGATCAAACGTGAGCGATACAAAGCTAAAGCCAGCAACCAAAAAGCCCGCTACCCGTAAAGTCGCCCCGCACGCACCGGAGCTCACCAAGGACGATGTCTATCTGTTTGGCATTGGAATGTGGGAGCGCAGCTGGGAAAAGATGGGCGCGCATCCCGACACGCAGCAGCGCACGCGCGGCTGGCGTTTTTGCGTTTGGGCGCCCGACGTTAAGAGCGTCCACGTTATCGGTGAATTTAACAATTGGGACGAACAAGCCAACCCGCTGGTGCCCGTACACACGAGCGCTATCTGGGAAGGCTTTATTCCTGGCGCCGAGCAGGGCCAGCTCTATAAATACCTCATCGAGACCAACGAGGGCGAAAAGCTCTACAAGGCCGATCCGTACGCCTTTAAGGCCGAGTGCCCTCCGGGAACGGCGAGCGTGCTGTGGACCCTCGATGGCTACCAGTGGAACGACGCCGCGTGGCTCAAACGCCGCGCCGGGCACAACCATATGTCGCAGCCGCTCAACATCTACGAGGTGCATATTGGCTCGTGGAAGCGCCACGGAGACGAGCCACAGGGCGAGCCGGACGAGTACGGCAACTACCCCGGTCCCATGGACCCCTTCCCTGCGCAGCGCGGCGAGTTTTACACCTACGACGACCTGTCGGTGGAGCTCGTGGACTACGTGCGCGATATGGGCTACACGCATATCGAGGTCATGCCGCTTATGGAGCACCCCTTCGATGGCTCCTGGGGCTACCAGACGACCGGCTACTTTGCCGCCACGTCACGCTACGGCAACCCGCAGCAGCTCATGCACTTTATCGATGCGTGCCACGAGGCGGGCATCGGCGTGATTATGGACTGGGTGCCCGGCGGTTTTTGCGCCGACTCCCACGGCCTTGCCACCTTTAACGGCCACATGCTGTTTGAGCACGAGATTCACCCCAACTGGGGCACGCACAAGTTTGACTTTGCCCGCGGCGAGGTCCGCTCCTTCTTGGTCTCCAACGTGCTGTACTGGATCGAGAACTTCCATGTGGACGGCATTCGCATGGACGGCGTGTCCAGCATGCTGTACCTCAACTTTGGCATTGACGATCCTGGCCAAAAGAAGTTCAACAAGTACGGTACCGAGGAGGACCTGGACGCCAGCGCGTTTATCCGTCAGGTCAACTGCGCTGTTGAGGCGCACTACCCCGACGTGATGATGATGGCCGAGGAGTCCACCGCGTGGCCGCTTGTGACCTATCCGCCGCAGGACGGCGGCCTGGGCTTCCACTACAAGTGGGACATGGGCTGGATGAACGACACCCTGCACTACATGCAGACCGATTTTCCGTGGCGCCCCGGCAACCATGGCTTGCTCACGTTCTCCATCATGTACGCCTTTACCGAGAACTTTATCTGCCCGCTGAGCCATGACGAGGTCGTGCACGGCAAGTGCTCGCTCATCGGCCGCATGCCGGGTGACTGGTGGCGCCAGTTTGCCGGCCTGCGCACGCTCGCCTTCTACCAGATGACGCACCCCGGTGCCAAGCTCAACTTTATGGGCAACGAGATCGGCCAGTTTATCGAGTGGCGCTACTACGAATCTATTCAGTGGTTCTTGACCGAGCAGTATGAGACCCATGCACACCATCAGGCGTTCATTAAGGCGCTCAACCACCTGTATACCGCCGAGCCTGCCCTGTACGAGCGCGGCTACAATGACGACGGCTTTACCTGGATCGACGCGGACAACTCCAAGCAGTCCATCGTGAGCTTTGTGCGTCAGGGCGAAAACGTCGATGACGACCTCGTGATCCTGATCAACTTTGACCCGGCGGCCTACGAGAGCTTCCGTGTGGGCGTGCCGCGTGAGGGCGACTGGGAGGTCATCTTTGACTCCGACCGTCCCGAGTTTGGCGGCAGCGGCTATGCTGGCGAGGAGCCCTACACCTGCTCGAGCGAGCCCTATCCCTGGAACGGGCAGATGGACTCCATCGAGATTAAGGTGCCCAGCCTGGCAGGCGTGGTGCTTAAGCGTCGCGGCCCCAGCAGCTATAAGCCGCCCGTGGTCGAGGAGCCCAAGAAGGCGACCCGCAAGCGTGCGTCCTCGGTAAAGCCCAAGCCAGCGGCCGCCAAGAAGGCTCCGGCCAAGGCGAAGGCTGCGACGACCAAGGCCAAGGCTAAGGCCGCCGCAAAGCCCGCTGCCAAGGCTACCGCGACCAAGAAGCCGGCTGCCAAAAAGGCCGCTACCAAAGCCAAGTCTGCTTCTGTTAAGTCATCACCTAAGGATGCGTAACAAAGCCATTACAGCTGTAATTACCCGCCCCAGCGGGGCGTAGGATACAAGTCACAACCGTTCCGGGAGAAACATCCCCGGGGGAAAGGAACGTATGAATAAGATCTTCGACAACAAGCAGGAGTTTACCGAGCTCTATCGCGATGCCGTCATGAGCATTAGCGGCAAGAGCGTCGAGGCCGCCAGCGACCTGGATCGCTTTAACGCCTTGGCCAAGCTCGTGGCCGAGAAGGCGCGCACCGTTGCCACCAAGAGCGACGCCCGCGCCACCGCCGAGGGCAAGAAGCGCGTGTACTACTTCTCGATCGAGTTTTTGATCGGCCGCCTGCTCGACAACTACCTGCTCAACTTTGGCGTGCGCGACATGGTCGCCGAGGCACTCGACGATATGGGCCTTGACCTGTCCGTCATCGAGAGCCAGGAGCCCGATCCGGCGCTGGGCAACGGTGGCCTGGGTCGTCTGGCCGCATGCTTCCTGGATTCCATGGCAGCCGAGGGCATTGCCGGCTACGGCAACGGCATGCGCTACCGCTACGGCCTGTTTAAACAGGAGATCGTCAACGGCAGCCAGGTCGAAACCACCGACGAGTGGCTCACCAACGGCTATCCCTGGGAGGTCCGTCGTCAGGACAAGGCCGTGACCATTAAGTTTGGTGGCCGCGTCGAGGGCTTTGAGGAGAACGGTCGCACGTTCTATCGAACCGTGGACACGCAGGACATCCTGGCCGTCCCTTACGACATCCCCGTGGTGGGCTATGCCGGCGAGACCGTCAACAAGCTGCGCGTCTGGGCCGCTGAGCCGGTCGAGGAGCACTTCGATCTGGAGGCCTTCAACCGCGGCGACTACGCCCTGGCCGACGCCGAGCGCGCCGAGGCCGAGGCCATCAGCGCCATCCTCTACCCCAACGACGCCGGCGAGCACGGCCGTCTGCTTCGTCTGAAGCAGGAATACCTGTTTGTCTCGGCCGGTATCTATAGCCTGCTCGACACCTTTGAGAAGGAGCACGGCGCGAACTGGGAGCTGCTGCCGCAGTTTGTGGCCATCCACACCAACGATACGCACCCCGCCATGTGCGGCCCCGAGCTTATGCGCATCCTCATCGACGAGAAGAAGCTCGAGTGGGATGACGCCTGGAACATCGTGACGCAGGTCGTAAGCTACACCAACCACACCATCCTGCCCGAGGCCCTGGAGAAATGGCCCATCGGTACGTTCTCCAAGCTCCTCCCCCGTGTGTACCAGATCATCGACGAAATCAGCCGTCGTTGGCATGAGTCGTTCGATACTACGCAGGAAGGCTGGCAGGAGCGCCTGCGCCAGACCGCCATCCTATGGGACGGCGAGGTTCGCATGGCCAACCTGTCCGTGATCTGCAGCCACAGCGTCAACGGCGTGGCCAAGATTCACTCCGATATCATCAAGAACAATGTGCTCAAGGACTTCTATGCCTTAACGCCCGAGAAGTTCAACAACAAGACCAACGGCATCTCGCACCGTCGCTTCTTTGCCGAGGCCAACCCCACCTACGCCAAGCTCGTGACCGAGGCCATTGGCGACGGCTGGCTGAAGGACGCCTTTGAGCTGGAGAAACTTAAAGGTTTTCAGAACGACACCGAGTTCCTGAAGGCCGTGGGTGCCTCCAAGCGCACCAACAAGGAGCGCCTTGCCGCCTACGTTAAGGCAGAGACCGGTCTGGTTATAGACCCCAACACCGTCTTCGATGTTCAGGTAAAGCGTTTCCATGCCTACAAGCGCCAGCTCATGAACATCATGAAGGTGATGGACATCTACAACCGTCGCATCGCCAATCCCAACTTCCACGTGACACCGACGACCTTTATCTTTAGCGGCAAGGCTGCCTCGAGCTACACCTTTGCCAAGGAGACCATCCGCCTGATCAACTCGGTGGCCGAGGTCATCAACAACGACCCGCGCGTCAACGAGGTCATGAAGGTCTGCTTTATCCCCAACTTCCGCGTGAGCAACGCACAGCTCATCTACCCTGCCGCCGAGATTTCGGAGCAGATTTCCACAGCTGGCAAGGAGGCCTCGGGCACGTCCAACATGAAGCTCATGATGAACGGCGCCATTACGCTGGGCACCCTCGACGGTGCCAACATCGAAATCGCCGATTTGGCCGGCCGCGAGAACGAGGCGATCTTTGGCCTGACCGCTCCCGAGGTCGAGCAGCTCTGGGCATCGAACAGCTACTTTGCGTGGGATACGCTCAACAATGATCGCGAACGTCTGGGCCGCGTGATGGATGAGCTCAAGGACAACACGTTTGCCGGCCTTTCGGGCAACTTTGAGAGCATCTACAACGAGCTTATGAACAACAACGACCCCGACCTGGTCATGGCAGACTTCCGCAGCTACGTGGATGCATGGGAGAAGCTCACGGGCAGCTATAGCGACCAGGAGACCTGGAACCGCAAGGCGCTGCTCAACACCGCCTCGAGCGGCTGGTTCTCGAGCGACCGCACCATTCGCGAGTACCGCGACGAGATCTGGCACGCTTAAAGGCCGCGAGTTCCCTTTGCCGCACGGCATTACTCGACGGGCGCGACCGAGCGCCACGCCCGTCGCTAATGGGTTTAGGAACATCGATGACAGAAGGAGAAACCGATGAGTAAGAAAGAATGCATCGCGATGCTCCTCGCAGGAGGACAGGGCAGTCGATTGGGGGCACTCACCCAAAAGATCGCTAAGCCGGCGGTTAGCTTTGGTGGCAAGTTCCGCATTATCGACTTTTCGCTGTCTAACTGCTCCAATTCGGGCATCGACACGGTGGGCGTTCTGACGCAGTATCGTCCCTATCTGCTGCATGCCTACGTGGGCTCTGGCGAGGCGTGGGATCTGGACAGCCGCGACGGTGGCGTGTCGATCCTGCCGCCGTACGAAACGCAAACCGGTGGCGCATGGTATGCGGGCACGGCCGACGCCATCACGCAGAACCTCAACTACATCAAGTCCAACGACCCCAAGTACGTCCTGATTCTTTCGGGCGATCATCTGTATCGCATGGACTACCGCAAGATGCTCAAGACGCACATTGAGAACAACGCCGACCTCACGGTGAGCGTTATGCCCGTGCCGTGGGAGGAGGCCAGCCGCTTTGGCATCCTGACCACCGATCCCGAGGACGGCCGCATCACCAAGTTCACGGAGAAGCCCGAGAAGCCCGATTCGAACCTCGCGTCCATGGGCATCTACATCTTCTCGGCCGACGTGCTGATCAAGGCGCTCGAGGAGGACGCTCTGGACCAGCGCTCGAGCCACGACTTTGGCAAGGACATCATCCCCAAGCTGCTCGGCGAGGACAAGCGCCTGTACAGCTACGAGTTCCACGGCTTTTGGAAGGATGTTGGCACCATCGCCAGCTTCCACGAGACCTCGATGGACCTGCTGGGCAACAACCCCGAGTTCGATCTGTTTGACAAGAGCTTCCCCATCATGTCCAACATCACCACGCGTCCGCCGCACTACATTGGCCCGGACGGTCGCCTGGACGACTGCCTGGTCTCCAATGGCTGCAAGATCTACGGCACCGCTCGCCACTCGATCCTTTCGACCGATGTCATTATCGAGGAGCGCGCCGTGGTCGAGGACTCCGTGCTGCTGCCGGGTGCGCACGTTAAGAGCGGCGCGCACATTTGCCGCGCTATTTTGGGCGAGAACTCCACGGTCGAAGAGGGCGTGAAGCTCGGCTCTGTCGATACCACCAAGGATACGGCCGTCGTTGGAAATGACGTCGTTGTCGGGAAGGGGGAATGATCCGATGATCAATCGCAAGGCCATCGGCTATATCACCGCTAACTACTCTTCGACCTACGGCAGCGTGCTGCTCAAGGATCGCCCCATCGCGTCCGTTCCGTTTTTGGGCCGCTACCGCCTGATCGACTTTCCGCTGTCCAACATGATGAATGCCGGCATTAAGACCGTCGGCGTTGTCATGCCGGGCAACTACCGCTCGCTGATCGACCACGTGGGCTCGGGCAAGGACTGGGGCCTGGACCGCAAGAACGGCGGCCTGTTCATGGTGCCCGGCAACGCGTATGGCACCACAAAGGGCGGCATGCGCTTCTTGCTCCGCGACATCATCTCCAACAAGACGCTGTTCCAGCGCTCGGACAAGCCCTATGTTGTGATGATGGGCACCAACGTCATCTTTAACATGGACCTCAACACCATTATCGAGGCGCACGAGAAATCCGGTGCCCAGATGACCGTGGTGTACTGCAAGGCCACGCACAACATCGAAGACGAGACCAAGCTCGATATCAACGAGAACGGCCGCCTGACGGGCGTGAGCGCCGGCGTCGCGTACGGCGACAACGCCTCTATGGACTGCTGCATCGTCAACCGCGAGACGCTGCTCGAGATCATCGACCACTACCAAGCCGCCGACTATCTGGACCTGCTCGAGGCACTCCAGGGCGACTTTGGCAACATCGACGTGTGCAGCTATGAGTACAAGGGCGAGGTCGTGGGCGTGTTTAGCGAGAAGTCGCTGTATCGTCGCAGCATGGACCTGCTCGACCAGACCGTGGCCGATCAGCTCTTTGACCCCGAGCGCCCGATCCTGACCAAGGCCCACGACGTGCCGCCTTCGCGTTACGCGACCGGCAGCCACGCCTGCAACTCGATCATCTCGGCCGGCTGCATCATCAAGGGCACCGTGCGCAACTCGATCCTGTCACGCGGCGTTGTGATCGAGGAAGGCGCCTCGGTGACCAACTCGATC
Source organism: Collinsella sp. SGI.095 (assembly GCF_050314535.1). Lineage (NCBI taxonomy): Bacteria > Bacillati > Actinomycetota > Coriobacteriia > Coriobacteriales > Coriobacteriaceae > Collinsella > Collinsella sp. SGI.095. The sequence continues at coordinate 66,933 of NZ_JBNPNG010000001.1, read as the reverse complement.
ATCAACCAGAGCTGCATCATCAAGAGCGGCGCCCGTGTTGAGAACGCCATCCTGGACAAGAACAACGTGGTTCCCACCAACACCGAGCTTCGCGGTACGCCCGAGAACATCCTGGTGCTGGGCAAGGCTCCGTTAACTTCCGATACCACCATCGCTCGTTAACGTTGGCACCACATAATCGCACGTAACTTGTAGAATAGTCGCCCGGTTAGCGCCAGGCGACTATTCTAGAATTGCAACATGGGAGACAAAATGGCACAAACCAGCAAAAAGATGCAGATCGTGTTTGCCTCGGCAGAGTGCGCGCCGTTTGTTAAGACCGGTGGCTTGGGTGACGTGGCGGGCTCGCTGCCTGCGGCACTCGTGCGCGCTGGCGCCGAAGTCATTGTGATGGTGCCCAAGTACGCCACCATCAAGGACGAGTACAAGGCGCAGATGGAGCACTTTACCGACTTTTACGTGAGCCTGAGCTGGCGCAACGAGTACTGCGGGTTGGAGAAGCTCGAGCACGACGGCGTCACCTATATGTTCGTGGACAACGAGCACTACTTTGCGCGCGACTATCCCTACGGCTTCTTTGACGACGGCGAGCGCTTCGCGTTTTTCTCCAAGGCCATCACCGAGAGCCTGCAGCACCTGCCCGAAGGCTTTGAGTGCGACATCCTGCACTGCAACGACTGGCAGACGGCGCTGGCGCCCGTGTTCTTGCGAGAGTTCTACCAAGGCCTGCCGCTGTACGACCGCGTCAAGACCGTGTTCTCGATCCACAATGTGGCGTTCCAGGGCCAGTTTAGCGACACTGTGATGGAAGACATACTGGGTATGGCGCATATTCCAGCAGCCGCCACGCAGCTGCGCTGTGACGCCTGCAGCATTAACTATATGCTGGGCGCGCTGCACTATGCCGATGCCATCACCACGGTGAGCCCCACCTATGCGAGCGAGATCCAGACGCCCGAGTTTGGCGAGGGCCTGGACGGCGTGCTGCGCGAGCGTTCGTACGCTCTGCAGGGTATCCTCAACGGCATTGACGTTGTGGGTTTTGATCCGGCGACCGACAAGCGCATTGCCGCCAACTACACGGTTGATGACCGCACGGGGAAGGCCGTATGCAAGGCCAAGCTGCAGGAGGAGTTGGGGCTCGAGATTCGCGACGACCGTCCGCTTATGGTGATGGTCACGCGCCTGACGCGACAGAAGGGCATGGACCTGGTCATGTACGCGCTCGACCGCATCCTGTCCGGTGGCGTTCAGGTGGCCGTGCTGGGTACCGGCGACCGCGACTACGAGGACGGCCTGCGCTACTTCCAGGGCAAATACCCCGGCACCATGGCGGCGCGTATCGAGTTTGACCCGGCGCTTTCGCAGCGCATGTATGCCGCCGCCGATATGTTCCTGATGCCTTCGAAGTTTGAGCCCTGTGGCCTGTCGCAGATCATCGCCATGCGCTACGGCACCCTGCCCATTGTGCGCGAGACCGGTGGCCTGAAGGACACCGTGCAACCGTACAACGAGTTTACCGGCGAGGGCACGGGCTTCTCATTTAGTCACTTTAACGGCGACGAGATGGGCGACGCGGTGTTCCGCGCGGCTCGCCTGTTCTGGGATAACCGCAAGGCCTGGGATCAGCTGGTCACGCAGGCCATGAGCCAGGACTTTAGCTGGACACGTTCGGCCGATAAGTATCTGGACCTGTACTTCTTTATGCACCCAGAGATTGAGAGGCCGGTGGCAGTGGAGGCTGCTGCGGCTGTGGAGGAGCCGGTTGCCGCTGAGGCCGAGCCTGCGGCACCCGTTAAGGAGCCCGCTGCTGCCGAGGAGCCCAAAGCCGAGGAGAAGCCGGCTGACGACGGCGAGGTAAAGCCCACGGCGAAGCCTGCCGCCAAGAAGACGACGATCCGCATGACAACGGCTAAGAAGGCCACGACCACGAAGGCCGCTACGAGCAAGACCACCGCTGCCAAGGCAACCACCACGCGTAAGCGTACGACCGCCGCTGCCAAGAAGGCCGTCGAAGCCGAGGCCGCTCCCGAGGTAAAGGCCGAGGCCACCGCTGAGGCTACCACTGCCGAGGCTAAGACCGCGGCAAAGACCGCGACCAAGACCGCGGCCAAGAAGACCCCGACGAAGACCGCGACCGCCAAGAAGGCCACGGCTACGAAGTCGCCGGCGACCAAGGCTGCTACGACGAAGGCCGCCGCGAAGACGGCCCCGAAGGCTGCTGCAAAGCCCGCCGTCAAGGTCGAGGAGGCACCCTCCGAGCCCAAGGCCAAGGCAGCTGTCGAGGCAAAGCCGGCCGCCAAGACCACCACACGCAAGCGCGCAACGACAACGGCCAAAAAGGCTACGACCAAGACGGCCGCTCCCAAGGCAGAGGCTAAAGCCAAGGACGAACCCGCAGTAAAGGCCGAGCCGGAACCGAAGGACGCCGAGGTCAAGACCGCTCCGAAGGCTACGGTAAAGACCGAACCCGCCAAGAAGGCCCCGGTCTCCCCCGCCGCTCCAGCCGAGGAAAAGGCTCCGACCAAGAAGACCTCCGTCCGCAAGGCAACGGCCACCCGTAAGCGCCACTAGTCCGGACGATCTAAAACCTAATAAAAACCCTAAACAAGGGGCGCTCCAACTGGGCGCCCCTTCTCTGTAGATAGTTGGTAAAACGATTTTCTAGGACAACCGTTCGCCGATAGTGAGCGACTGTAGTTTATACAACTAAAGTGCAACGGATATACTTATGCACTGTGCGTTAAGCCCATGACCCGCTGGCCATGATTGTATAGAACTGGACCGTACTATGAGATTGATACACAACAGCCGCCTGACGCAGTTTCGCACTCCTTTTGGCGCTGTGACCACTGGAACTTCCGTTTCGCTTTCGGTGATTTTGGAGGATGCCGACCCCAACCAGGCAACGCTCACCCTGCGCACCTGGGTCGACGGCATCGGAGAGACCTTGATCCCCATGGAGCACAAGGGCGATGGCATCTTTACCGGTGAGCTCAACTGCGCCGAGCCCTGTCTTGTATGGTACAGCTTTATATGCAATATCGAAGGCCAGTCCGAGGTCCGCTTGGGTGCGCCGCAGGGTCGCACCGGCGGCGAGGGCGTTGTATACGACTACGCCGAGGTTCCGTCCTTCCAGATTACCGTCTACAAGCACCGCGAGAACCGTCCCACCTGGTACGAGCACGGCATGGTCTACCAGATCTTCCCCGACCGCTACGCCCGCGACGAAAACTGGCGCGAACGCACGCTGGCCGATGTCGAAAAACCGCGTAAGGGAATCCAGCGTCGCATGGTCGAGAACTGGAACGAGCCGCCCGTGTACGAGCGTGCCGAGGACGGATCCATCAAGACTTGGGATTTTTACGGCGGCTCTCTCAAGGGTATCCAAAATGACCTGCCCCGCATCGCCGAGCTGGGCTTTACGGCCATCTACCTCAACCCGATCTTTGAGGCCGCGAGCAACCACCGCTACGACACGGCCGATTACACCAAGATCGACCCGATTCTGGGAACCGAGCAGGACTTTACGGAGCTATGCGAGGCGGCCGAGAAGCTCGGCATTTCCATCATCCTGGACGGCGTCTTCAACCATACGGGCGACGACTCGATCTACTTTAACCGCTACGGCAACTATCCCGGCGTCGGCGCGTGGCAGAGCGAGGACTCCCCGTGGCGCGATGCGTTTACCTTCCACGAGGACGGCTCGTATGACTGCTGGTGGGGCGTGAGCAACATGCCCGCCCTCAACGAGAATTCCGAGCTCGTGCGTAAAAAGCTTCTAGGCAAGGACGGCGTCATTCGCAAATGGCTGCGCGCCGGTGCCCACGGCTGGCGACTCGATGTGGCCGACGAGCTTTCCGATGACTTCCTGGCCGATATCAAGGCCGCCGTGCTCGAAGAGAAGCCCGATGCGCTGCTGCTCGGCGAAGTCTGGGAGGACGCCTCCAACAAGATCAGCTATGGCCATCTGCGCCGTTATCTGCAGGGCTCCGAACTCGATTCCGCCATGGACTACCCTTTCCGCGATATGGTCATCGGCTTTTTGATGGGCTACAGAGATGCCTATCAGGCTGCCGAGGACATCGAGACGCTGCGCGAGAATTACCCGCGCGAGGCACTGGCCTGCGCGCTCAATCTGCTTTCGAGCCACGACCGTCCGCGCATTATCTCGGTGCTCGGCGGTGGTCCCGACGAGTCGCAGCTACCCGAGAGCGAGCGTAGCAAATGGCGCTTGGATGAGAACTCCATGGACCTGGCCAAGAGGCGCTTTTGGTTGGCGACGCTCATGCAGATGACCTTCCCCGGCGTGCCCTCGATCTATTATGGCGATGAGTACGGCCTGGAGGGCCTCACCGATCCGGGCAACCGCCGTACCCTGCCGACAAAGGACCAGCTCCACGATTTCGATACGTTGGCCATCGTGAAGAACGCATCCGCCCTGCGCCGCGCGTTGCCTTTTATGGTTGACGGCGAGATCAAGGCCTTCGCGCTTAACGACGACGTCCTTGCCTACACCCGCACGGGCAAAGACGGCGAAGCTGCGACTGTTATCATCAACCGCAGCCTGCGCAATTCGCACCGCGTGACGATTCCGGCGCTCGTTGAATGTGCGAGCGACGTGATCAGCGGTCACGAGTGCGAGATCCACAACGGCACGGTTACGCTCGATCTGTACCCGCTGGGCTCTTCGATCATCTATCACCATGCCGAGAGGCGCCTGCAGGAGCCGCTCGATCATGGCGCGGGCGTCGTGTGCCACATCACCTCGGTGCCGACTGACGATGGCAAGCCGGGTACAATCGGCGCACCCACGCGCCGCTTTATCGACCACCTGGCCGCCATGGGCATGCGCTACTGGCAGGTCCTGCCCGTCAACCCGACGGATTTCTTCCGCTCCCCCTATGCCGGACCCTCGGCTTTTGCAGGTAACATAGACCTGCTGCCCGAGAGTCACGAGGAGCTGGCCGCCGACTTCGCTTCTTGGAAGGCCCACGGTGGCGAAGATGCCGACCCGCTGTACACCGCGTTTAAACATCGCAATGCCGATTGGCTCGAGAAGTACTGCGTCTACATGGCCGTTAAGAAATACTTTGAGGGCGAGTCGCGCCACAATTGGCCGGCAGATGTCGCGCGCTACAACGAGCATCTGATCGACGACAAGCGCTTCCACGACGAGGCCGAGCTTCAGGCGTACATGCAGTACCGCTTTGACCTGGCTTGGTGCGAGCTCATGAACTATGCGCACAAGAAGGGCATCGAGGTCATCGGCGATATCCCGATGTATGTATCGGACGATTCGGCAGATGCGTGGAGCGAGCCCGATAACTTCTGGCTGTCCGATACCGGCAAGGCAATCGAGATCTCCGGTGCGCCGCCCGACAACTTTGCGCCCGAAGGTCAGGTGTGGGGCAACCCCACCTTCCGCTGGGATCACATGAAGGAGAGCGGCTATCGCTGGTGGCTCGATCGCCTGCGCCGAGCGTTCGCGCTCTACGACCGCGTGCGCCTGGACCACTTCCTGGGCTTCCACAACTACTTTAGCATTCCCGCTGGCAAAGCCTGTGCCGACGGCCGCTGGCTTGCTGGTCCGGGCAAGGACCTGTTCCAGACCGCCTACGACGAGCTGGGTCCGCTCAATTTTATTGCCGAGGATCTGGGTTATCTGACGCCTGGCGTTCGCGCTATGGCTTCAACCTGCGGTTTTCCCGGCATGGACGTACTGGAGTTTAGTGACTACGACGTTCGCTGCGGAATTCATCCCACGCCGGGCAAAATCCTGTACACCTCGACGCACGACACTTCGACACTCGCTGGCTGGTGCACGCGCTCCTTTGCAGGCGGCGACGAGACGAGCGGTGCTGAGGTGGCGGCCAAGCTGATGGGCGACGCGCTCGCAAGCGACGCCCCCCTGGTGATGATGCCGCTGCAGGATGTGCTGGGGCTGGGGGACGACGCACGTATGAACGTGCCGGGAGTAGCCACAGGCAACTGGACGTGGCAGGCACAAGAGGCAGACGTTGCGGAGGCCGAAAAGAAAACTGCGAAGCTCCTGCGCAGCACCCATAGATTCTGGGGCGAAGCGTGATAAAACCCCCGATATAGGGTACAGTTACAGCTGTTTGAATTTTTGCGGGCAGAGCGATCTGCCCGCTTTGTGCTGAAAAGGAAGTATTATGGCGCGCTACGAATATAAGTGCACGAGCTGCGGCAACGTTTTTGAGGTTGAGCACCCCATGTCCGAGACTCCCGAGGTTGTATGCCCCAGCTGCGGCGCCCCGGCATCCAAGACGTTCTCGGCCAGCGGCATTAAGTTCGACGGCAGCGGTTTCTACAACACCGACCAGCGCAGTGGCGGGTTTAGCACCAGCGCCACAAGCGGTTGCTGTGCCGACTGCCCGCATAACCACTAGCGACAAGCGGTCCCGACACCCAGGCTTCCTGATGAGTTGCGGTGAAATAGTTCCTGAATCAGCCCTTTCAACGGCCAAGCAGGATCCATTTCACCGCAACTTTTCTTTAGATCGATTTCGGGCTGATGCTAAGTTTGTAACATTTCAAAACCCTGCTGATTACGGGGCCGAATTGGCAACCTCTATCCATTCCGGTAATTTGCAAATTTCAACAAACCATCTACCTGCGGTTTTATTTAGGCCATTTTTGCTGTGGTCAGGCATCACCAATCTTGCCCCGTAATCCGCTCTACTTTTGATAGCAGCAAGTATGAAACGGGGCTATTTTTCCCACTCTTTAGCTAATTTGGGACGGGGCTTTTTTAGCTGCCCCAGCTGATAACGCAAATGTTTGGCCGACTGGCGGCCAGGGCAGCTAAAAAAGCCCCGTCCCAAATTAGCTACCCTTGGAATCCGTTTTACTTGCGGACCAGTCTGGCGCAGAAGTGGCCGTCGTAGGAATCGGCGTTTGCGGGGACGCTCTGGAAAAGTCCACGGTCGTTCTGGCGTACGGAGACAAGCTTCTTGGCCTGCGCGAAATCGGGCAGCTGCAGAATCTGTGCCTCGGAGAGGGGTGCCACGGTAAAGCCGGCGCCCTCGGGAGAGGCTAGGAAGGCATCAACGACCTGCGTGTTCTCCTCGTCGAAGACCGAGCAGGTGGCATAGATAAGCTCACCGCCGGCAGCGACGCGCGCGGCTGCTTCCTTGAGCATCGTCAGCTGCAGGCGGGGCAACTCGGTCGTAACGTCGCCCTCGGCAAGACGCCACGGTATCTCGGGATGACGGCGCATGGTGCCGGTGCCCGAGCACGGAGCATCGATAAACACCGTGTCGAACAGGACAGGCTCGCCAAGCATCGCGTCAAAGGACGTGAGCACCTCATTGAGCTCGCAGGCATCGCCCGACACCGTACGAACACCCGTAATACCCGCCTTATGCAGACGTGCGAGATTCTGGTCGCACTTGCGGTCGTGCAAATCGAGTGCGGTGTGCTGACGGTCGTAACCGGCACGTTTGGCCTGGCACATCATCACATAGGTCTTGGTGCCACGACCGGCGCCAATCTCTAGACAACGCCCGGGACGCGTCGCCGCGGTAGCGATGAGCTGGGCGTTAAGGTCCGAGGCCACGGCAGCTGCGCGCTCAAACACACCCGACGCAACCGTGGCCTGCGCGTCGACCGGCGCATGGCAACCCGGGAACACGGGTGCCACAAGATGCGAAATGTACGGATCGGGTTTGGTTGCAAAGGCATTCTCGTGCAAAGCCAGCGGCGCGGGCGCCAGATTGCCGGCAAAGCCGAGCGCGCCCTCGGGTGTATCGAACGACGCAATAATGCGAGCGCACAGCCAGCGCGGCATGCCCATCAGGCGAGATAGGCGAACCAAACGGCGCTCGGACTCATCCGCATCCGCCGCGGTGGCAAAGTCCTCGACGTTGTTCGCAACCTTATGCAGCACGGCGTTCGCCAGACCGGCGGCAGACTTAGCACCGCTGCGCACGAGCTCAACGCCCTGACTCACCGCAACACGACCCGGGGTATGCAGGTAGAGCATCTCGAAGGCCGAGATACGTAGTGCCATGCGCACACGGGGCGCGACCTTTTTGGGCTTATCGAGAAACTGGTCGAGCAGCTCATCCAAAATGCCCTGGGTGGCTGCAACGCCCAGTGCCAAACGAGCGGCAAAAGCAGAATCGCGCTGGTCAATGGCCTTGGCCGAGGCGCGGGACGAGAGCACATCACGAGCGTACATGCCGCGGCGATCGGCCTCCATCAAAACATCAAGCGCGAGCTTGCGCGCGGGGGAAAGCTTACTCATGACAAAACACCCCACGAAAGATCCGCACCCTGCAGGCCGGCAGCCCAGGCAGAAGCAGCCATAGCACGCTTACCATCGGGCTTAACCTCGAGCAGTTCGACCGCGCCATCGGACAGGCCCAGGTAGACGCGCTTGGCCTGAACAGCGACGAGCCCCTCGCCAAGCGATACATCTGCCGGCGCGGCATCGAGCACGCGCACGGTCTTGCCGGCAATCACGCAGCGAGCGGGAGCGGTGTCGGAAGAGGCAAGCACATGACGCACGCAATCAAGCGCCCCCATCTGCGGATCCAGACGCATCTCCTGCTTGGAAATCTTGGCAGCATGCGTGACAAGGAACTCATCCTGCTCAGTCCAAACAGCCGAGCCATCGGCAAGCGAGGGAAGCGTATCGGCAAGTAACTTACCGCCCAGCTCACCAAGCTCCATGGTCAATGCCTCGGCATGTTTACCGGCAACCGAGGTCGACGCCTGGGCGCAATAAGCGCCCGTATCCACGCCATGCCCAATGCGCATAATGGAAACGCCGGCAACCTCGTCACCAGCAAGAATGGCACGCTGAATGGGAGCGGCGCCACGCCAACGGGGCAGCAGCGAAGCATGAACATTCACAATACCGAGCGGCGCCATATGCAGCACCTCATCGGGCAAAATGCAGCCATAGGCAGCCACACAGAAAATATCGGCATCAGCAGCCTTAAGCCGATCAATAACATCCGGCGTCATACGATTTGCCTCAACAACGGGCAGGCCAAGCTCAAGCGCCTTGGCCTTAACAGGAGACGGCTCCAGCTTTTTACCACGCCCGCGAACAGCATCGGGACGCGTAATTACCAGCGTAATCTCATTCCCAGCCTCAACAAGCGAAGTCAGCGACGGCACCGCGAAATCGGGCGTACCCATAAACACAATACGCATCAAGAACGTCTCCCCTCAAACAAAACCGAGACGGCTACAAATACCAGCGGAAAGCCAAGCCCCCAGCCCATCCGCAATAACAATTCAACATGAACAAATATACCCAAAACCAAAGAAAGAGCCGCAATAAAAGCAGCTCTTCCAACAAAGCAATTATCAGCGAAGACGCCTCTCCCTGGCCCGACGGCACCCGGGCGAACCGAGCCAAGAACTAGTAGTCCCTGGGGCTGGCCGCCTATATATCATCCCGTGCTCAAACATTCTCGCTGCGCTGCGAAACTGCGCGCGGGACGATATATAGGCGGCCAGCCCCAGGGACGGACGACCTTATTCAGTCTCGCCCGGTCGAGCGCCGCGGGCCAGGGCGTCCTGGTACTCCTTGACGGCCTTGATGCGCTGCATCGGCTTGAGTCGCTCGAACATGGTGTTGCCGTGCAGGTGATCGATCTCGTGCTGCAGGCACACGCAGAACAGGTCGCCCGAGGCCTCATAGCGAATCAGATTGGCGTCCAGATCGTATGCCTCGACAACGACATGGTCGGGACGCTCGATCTCGCAGCTAATGCCGGGAATGGACAGGCAGCCCTCGTTAAACGGCACCAGATGGTCGCTCTGCTCAACAATGACAGGGTTGATGAGCACGTACGGGTCATAGTCGTTCTTGTCGGTGTAGTCGCAGTCGATGGTGACGAGCTGGATGAGCTCGCCGATCTGCGGGGCAGCCAGGCCGCAACCGCCGTTGTCGAACATCATCTTCTTCATCTTCTCGGCAAGCGCCTCAATCGCCGGGGTGATCTCCTCGATAACGGCGCACTCCTGACGCAGACGAGGGTCGGGGGAAAGTACGATTCCGTTGGCTTCCATGGCCATCCTTTCGGGTTGTTACATCAAATCATAGGCGTCGACGTCAACGCTCACGCTCACGCCGCGCACGGAGCCCACCTCTTTGAGGCAGGCGTCGATATCATCAGAGACATGGTACCCTACCGGCGACTTTACAAGCAGATGGAAGCGGTAACGGTCTTTGGCTCTCTCGATTACACACGAAGCCGGGCCCAGCACCTGCGGCAAGACACTTCCGGCCCGCAAAAAGTCAGGCGCGGCGGCATGCCAGCGGCGCTTGAGAAGCTTTGCGATGCGCCCAATGTAGTCCTGCGCATTATCACGATTCGCCGACCACACCAAGATGTTGACAAGACGCACGAAAGGCGGGTACAGCGCGTCTCGGCGCTGGTCCAGGTCGTAGTCGGTAAAGATCGAACGATCGTGCTCTGCGACGGCGCGAATGACCGGGTCCTCGGGCAGATATGTCTGGATGATAACCTCGCCGGGACGATCGCCGCGACCGGCGCGACCGGCGACCTGTTCCAGCAAATCGTAGGCGCGCTCCCCCGCCCTAAAATCGGGCAGCTTTAACGCAAAGTCGGCATTGACCACGCCCACGAGCGTGACCTCGGGAAAATCGAGGCCCTTGGCAATCATCTGGGTACCCAGCAGCACCGCGCAATCGGCGGCATCGAACTGCTCGAGTAGTTTTTTGTGCGCATCCTTGCCGCGTGTGGAATCGGCGTCCATACGAATGATGGCGACGTCGTCGGGCATCATCTGGTGTAGGGCGTCCTCGATCTGCTGCGTACCCAGCCCCATTTTTGCCAGGTAGCGGCTGCCGCACTTGGGACAACGACTCGTGGGCGCCGGATAGGGCTGCACGCGCCAGGACGATCCGCAGGTGTGACACTGCAGCGTGTGCGTGCGCTCGTGGTACGTGAGTGCGGTAGAACAGTGGTTGCAGGTGGGGACGCAGCCGCACTCACGGCACATCAAAAACGGCGCAAAACCGCGGCGGTTGTGCAGCAGTACGGCCTTCTCGCGGCGCTCGACCACGCGTTCCAAGCCCTCCATCAGCGGTTTAGAGAACATGGAGCGGCTGCCGTGCGCGAACTCGCGGCGTAGGTCGGCAATGCGGACCGTGGGCAGCACGGCGTGTCCCGGTCGCTCGGGCATCTCGACACGCGTCCAGGTGGCACCGTTGTACATACCGCGGCGACAGCGGTCGAGGGCCTCGGCCGAGGGCGTGGCGGAGCCCAACACGAGCGGGCACCGATAGCGGCGCGCCATCTCGGCAGCCACCTCGCGCGCATGGTAGCGCGGGCTGGAGCCCTGCTTGTAGCTGGTCTCGTGCTCCTCGTCGATGATGATGAGGCCAAGATCGCTGAGCGGGCAAAAGAGCGCCGAGCGGGCGCCCACGACCACGCGCGCGGCACCGCTGGCAACCATATCCCACTGGTCCAGACGCTCGCCGGCCGAAAGACGCGAGTGGAAGACCGCGACCGTCTCGCCAAAGCGCGAGCGGAACCGGCCGACGGTCTGGGCCGTCAGCGAGATCTCGGGCACGAGCACGCAGGCCGAACGGCCGGCCGCCAGCACGCGCTCAATCGCCGAGAGGTAAACCTCGGTTTTACCGGAACCGGTGACGCCATCGACAAGGACCACATCGCCATGGGCATCAAGGCGGGCGCGTTCAATCTGGGCGAGCGCCTGCTGCTGGCCGCTTGTGAGAGAGACCGGCGCCTTGCCGCTTGCCGAGGACAACGTGGTCTGCTCGCTACACCCACGCCAGGCGCGGCGCTCCTCCACCACCACGACGCCGCGTTTTTCAAGCGCTTTAATGGTCGCCGACATGCTGTTGTAGAGCAGGTTGAGGTCGCGCGTCGTGACCGGGCCGCATTGGAGCGCGTCGATGAGCTGACGCTGACGGACCGCTGTCTTAGGCGGCGTGTAGTCGAATCCCTCGGGCGTGAGCATGACCCAACGGTTTTGGATGGGTTTTACGGCGGGGCGCTCAACGGTCCACACGCCGTCATCGCCCTTCACGACACGCGGACTGCCGCCCGGAGGCAAGAACAGACGCAGGCACTCGGAAAGCGTCGCGACGTACTCGTGGCTCATCCAGCGCGCAATGCGTGCAGCCTCGGCGGTAAAGAGCGGCTTGCTGAGGATGGCCTCGATGTGCTTGATGCGCAAGGGGTCGAGAGTGTCGTTGCCTTGCAGGTCACCCAGCCCGGGCGCGATATCGACGATATAGCCCGCGGCCGCGCGGTTGCCAAAGTGGACCAGGACCGTGGACCCGATCTGGGCATCGTTGGCAAGGGACTGCGGGATGCCGTAGTCGAATGGCTCGGAGAGCGCACGGGTCGGGATGTCGAGAACCACGCTCGCGTAGGCGGAGACGGGTTCGGGTGCGAGCTCGGGCTGCGCCGGGGCGGCGGCAGGGGCCGCGGACTTCGAAGCTTCCTTAGGTTCCGGCGAACCAAACAGCGACAGTTGCTCGGCCATGGTCTCTGTACCTCCCATCCCATACGTCTTTAGAAACAAGAGCCCCGCTCGGGTGAACGGGGCTCGGAAACATGCGTTTACGCAGCTGCTACAGCGCCATCGTGCGGGCGCGGTCGATGCGCGCCAGGCAGTCGTCGCGGCCGACGAGCGCCATGGTCTCGCCCAGCGGGGGGCTCACCATGTTACCGCAGACGGCGACGCGCACAGCTTGGAACACCACGCGCTTCTTGAGGTCCATCTGCTCGGGCAGCGGCTCAAGCGCGGCGTCGATGTTGGCAGCAGTCCACTCATCCACGCCCTCGAGCGCGACCTTGGCGGCATCCAGAATGGCGCCCATGCCTTCCTTGGCCAGACCCTTGTTGACAGACTTCTCGTCATACTCGAGCGTCTCGGCCGTGGCAAAGATGGGAGCGGCGACGGTCACGGCGTCGGCCGGCATCTTGGTGCGCGGCTTGACGATGGCGGCAAGCGCGTCGATCCAGTCCTCGCCGTACTCGATGTTACCCTCGATCATACCGGCCTCGTGCAGCTCGGGGATCATGATCTCGTCGGCAAACTGGGCGTCGGACATGTTGTTGATATACTCGGCATTGACCCAGTCGAGCTTTTTGGGGTCGAAGGTCGCCGGGTTCTTGGAGATGCGGTCGAGCGAGAACTTGCTGGCCAGAACATCGCGCGGGATGATCGTGGTCTCGCCGTCGAGCGACCAGCCGAGCAGCGCCAGGTAGTTAACGAACGCGTCGGACAGGTAGCCGGCGTCGCGGTACTCCTCCACCGAGGTGGCGCCGTGGCGTTTAGAGAGCTTCTTGCCGTCGGCACCCAAGATCATGGAGATGTGGGCGAACGTGGGAACGGGGGCGCCAAGGGCCTCGTAAACCATGACCTGGCGCGGGGTGTTGGACAGATGGTCATCGCCGCGGATGACATGGGTGATCTTCATCATGGCGTCGTCGACGACGGTCGCGAAGTTATACGTGGGCGTGCCATCGGAGCGGAAGATGACAAAGTCGTCGAGCTCCTTGGCGTCGAAGGTCACCTCGCCGTGGACGGCGTCGTGGATGACGACATCGCCGCGGTCCTCGGGCACCTTGATGCGAAGGACGTAGGGCTCGCCTGCCTCGATGCGGCGGCGTGCCTCCTCGGGATCGAGATCGCGACAGCGGCGCTGATAGCCCTGGAAGGGGTCTTTACGCTCCTGGGCGGCCTTACGGTCGGCCTCGAGCTGCTCCTTGGTGCAGAAGCAGGGATAGGCCTTGCCCTCGTCCCAAAGCTTCTGGGCGGCCTGCTTGTACAGGTCCAGGCGCTCGGTCTGGGCATAGGGGCCAAAGTCGCCGCCAACCTCGGGGCCCTCATCCCAGTCCAGGCCCAGCCAACGCATAGCGCGCAGAATGATCTGCGTGTTCTCATCGGTAGAGCGGGTGGGATCGGTGTCGTCGATGCGCAGGATGAACGTGCCGCCGTTTGCGCGGGCAAAAGCCCAGTTATAGATAGCGGTGCGGGCGCCGCCGATGTGCAGCTTGCCCGTCGGTGAGGGTGCAAAGCGGACGCGAACGTCTGATGCCATGGAAATCTCCTCGATTGCAGGATGGATGTCTAACCGCACCAGTATAAAGCAACAATGCCCACCTCCGCACAAAGGGCACCGACCCAGTCATCGAAGCCGGGTAGCTAATTTGGGACGGGGCTTTTTTAGCTGCCCCGGCAGGCTATCGGCTAAACCAGCAAACAATCAGCCGGGGTAGCTAAAAAAGCCCCGTCCCAAATTAGCTACCTAATGACTAGGTGCGGAAAGGGTGTGAATGTTGGATTTACGCGCTATGATGTGCCCCTGCATACAGAGCCCGGCGGAATGGTAACGGTCGCTGGGACACGTTATTCGAAAGGACAATCATGTCAGAAGAGCTTCGTTCCATCCCGCCCCAGCAGGGGTCTTTTGTGTTTACGTCGGAGTCGGTGACCGAAGGCCATCCCGATAAGATCGCCGACCAGATCAGCGATGCCGTCCTCGACGCAATCCTCGCCAAAGAAATAGAGCTGCAGGAGCAGGGCTATATTGCGCCCAACGGCGTGCCCGCCAACGTGGAAAACGTCCGCTGCGCCTGCGAGACCCTCGTGACCACCGGCACCGTCATCGTCGCCGGAGAGATTCGCACCCAGGCATACGTCGACGTGCAGGAAATCGCCCGTGGCGTCATCCGCCGCATCGGCTACAACCGCGCCAAGTTTGGCTTTGACTGCGATACCTGCGGCGTCATGAGCCTCATCCACGAGCAGTCCCCCGATATCGCCCAGGGCGTCGACGAGTCATTTGAGACCCACACCGGCGCCACCACCGACCCGATCGACCTGATCGGTGCCGGCGACCAGGGCATGATGTTTGGCTACGCCTCCAACGAGACCAAGACCCTCATGCCCATGCCGCACTACCTGGCAAGCCGCCTGGCGGAACGCCTGTCCGCCGTGCGCCACGACGGCACCCTGCCCTATCTGCGCCCCGACGGCAAGACCCAGGTCACCGTGCGCTACGAGGACGGAAAGCCCGTGGAGGTCACAACCATCGTCATCTCCACGCAGCATGCTGCCGAAGTTGAGGACATGGGCAAGATCAAGGCCGACCTCATCGAGCATGTCATCGCACCCGTCATGGATGCCGAGAACATGCCGTGGGATGGCGCCGATATCTATGTGAACCCCACCGGACGCTTTGTCGTGGGCGGCCCCATGGGCGACACGGGCCTGACCGGCCGCAAGATCATCGTCGACACCTACGGCGGCTACGGCCGTCACGGCGGCGGCGCCTTTAGCGGCAAGGACTGCACCAAGGTCGACCGCTCTGCCGCGTACGCCGCTCGCTGGGTCGCCAAGAACGTAGTCGCCGCCGGCCTGGCCGATCGCTGCGAGGTCGAGCTGGCCTACGCCATCGGCGTGTCCAAGCCGCTGTCGATCATGGTCGACACCTTTGGCACCGCGCATATTGCCGAGGACAAGATCGTCGAGGCCGTGGAGAAGACCTTTGACCTGCGCCCGGGCGCAATCATCCGCGACCTGGACCTGCGTCGCCCCATCTATGAAAAGACGGCAGCCTACGGTCACTTTGGCCGTGAAGACGCCGACTTTACCTGGGAGAAAACGGACCGCATCGACGAACTCAAAGCAGCCTGCGGCCTGTAAGCCAGCGGCAAAAGCCACAGCCAAATAAAAACGCACCAAAAAGAGGTACCGGAACAACCGGTACCTCTTTTTTATTTGAACGGTGGTGAAGATGTATCGACATAGGACACCGAATAGGTCACCAACCGATAAATTTTGCAGCAGAGCGACTCCAACCATGTATCCTAAGTTCCGAGGACTTTAGTATTTGGTCGATCGCGAGTTCCGCACGAGCCGGAGGCCACTTAATGTGGCCTCCGTGCGAGCAGGACTGTCCGAGCAGGCGACCAAATACTAAAGCCCTCGGAACGGCGGGACAGCGTATGCCCCGCCCCTCGGGACGACGGGATAGAAAAGGAGCAGCCATGGCAGGCAAGCCGCAAACACTAGCTACGACCTCGGCATTCGAGATCTTGGGCCCCATCATGGTCGGCCCCAGCTCATCGCACACCGCCGGCGCCCTGCGTTGCGCCCAGGTTGCCGCCAGCCTGCTGGAAGGCCGCATCACCAAGGTCACCTTTGGCCTGTGGAACTCCTTTGCCCACACCTACCGCGGCCATGGCACCGACCGCGCACTCGTCGCGGGCATCTTGGGCCTCGACACCGACGACGAGAACATCAAGCAGGCCTTTGACCTCGCGCGCGAGCGGGGCCTCAGCTATCACTTTGACATTAAGGGCGACGACGCCTCCATCCACCCCAACACCGTCGACATCGACATGGTCGATGACACGGGCGCCACGGCGCAGGTCCGTGGCGAGAGCCTTGGCGGCGGCAAGATGCGCATCAGCCGCATCAACGGCGTCGGCGTCGATATCTCGGGCATGTATTCCACCCTGTTTGTGGCGCACCAGGACGTCCCCGGCGTTCTCGCCGCGCTCACGAACCAGCTCGCCTACGCACACGTAAACATTGCCTTCTGCCGCACCTACCGCACCGAGGTAGGCGGCCAAGCTTATTCCGTCTTTGAGACCGACGGCACCCCCGATGACATCGTCGTTCCCATGCTACGCATGCTCGACCATGTCGATTACGCCACCTTCATTGAGCTTCCCGGCTCGGCCTCATCGCTCTCCCCCGGCGTTTCCGCCAAGGAAATCTTCGACGATGGCGAACAGCTCCTCGACGCCTGCGCCGAACTGGGCCTCAACATTGGCGCCGTCATGGCCGTACGCGAAGCCCGCCTGACCGGCGAGCAGCACGCCGTCGCCGCGATGCGCCGCGTACTCGAGGTCATGCGCGAGGAGACAACGGCGCCCATCGCCGCACCGCAGCGCTCGCTCGGCGGGCTTATCGGCGGCGAGGCAAAACTCGTCGACGCCACACGCCGCAACGATCTGAGCACAAACCTGATGGGCGCCGTCCAAACCGAAGCCGTAGCCCGCGCCATGGCCGTGCTTGAGCGCTCTGCCACCATGGGCGTCATCGTCGCCGCCCCCACGGCCGGCTCTGCGGGCGTCGTGCCCGGCTGCGTGTTGGCGCTCGCCGACCATCTACAGCTCGATGACGAACAGGTCATGGACGCACTCTACTGCTCTGCCGCGATTGGTCTCAACCTCACCACAAGTGCCTGCGTCGCCGGTGCCGAAGGCGGATGTCAGGCTGAGGTGGGCAGCGCCGCCGCCATGGCCGCTGCCGCGCTAGTCCAGATGCTGGGCGGCACGCCCGAGCAGGCACTCGACGCTAGCTCTATCGCACTGAGCAATCTGCTTGGTCTTGTATGCGATCCCGTGGGCGGCCTTGTCGAAGTGCCATGCCAAAACCGCAACGCGATCGGCGTGGCGGCCGCATTTAGCTCGGCGCAGCTCGCCCTTGCCGGCATTAAGAGCCTGGTGCCGTTTGACCAGATGGCACACGTCATGCTCTCGGTGGGCCACGCGTTGCCGGCCACGCTGCGCGAGACGGCAAAGGGCGGCATCGCGCAGGCTCCGGCCGCGCTTTCGGCCTGTGCAAAATGCGGTGTGTGCGGATAAAGAGCAGTCCAAAACAAGAGGTGGGACAAATGTCCAACCTCTTGCCAATGCCACCGTTTCAATACCACAAACAACAGGGTAATCGCTATAATGCAAGCCCAGTAAAAACACGATGAGCCGCAAGGCGAAACTCGAAGGATATGCATACGATGTCGCAAAACGACCGCACCCAACTGATTCCCGATCCGCAGCAGCCTTCTAGGCCTACCGGCGGCGTTCAGTCGCCGCGCCCCATTACACCAACGCATAGCACAAAGCATGGTTCGGGAAACACCTCACAGCGCCAGAACCCCCATGCGTATCAGCAGCGTCAGAGCAATAAAGCGACTAAGCACGCGCCTTCACACACGCAAAACCATCACAAGGACCCCCGTGGGTCAGAGAACCACGCCAACGGGAAAAAATCCGGGGCGAAAATGACCCTTTTCGTTGCTCTGGGCCTCATTGTTGTCGTTTACATTGTTGGCGTTGTCGCATTTTCGCAGGTAGCCTATCCCAACACCACCATTGCCGGCGTCGACGTCTCGTTCTCCAACG
This sequence comes from Collinsella sp. SGI.095, assembly GCF_050314535.1. Taxonomy (NCBI): domain Bacteria; kingdom Bacillati; phylum Actinomycetota; class Coriobacteriia; order Coriobacteriales; family Coriobacteriaceae; genus Collinsella; species Collinsella sp. SGI.095. Next base: position 48,748 of record NZ_JBNPNG010000001.1, on the reverse strand, counting down.
CTTCGTCTGCTGCCACTAAGGTCAACTCGGCATGGAAGCACTATAAGCTCACCGTGACAGGCGATGACTTTAACTGGATCTATCAACCCGAGTCCGATGAACCCATCGTCGACGGCGAAGCTGCCGCAAAAGAAATCATCAGCCGCAACGAAGCCTTTATATGGCCGGTCCGCCTTGTGGAATCCTTAAGCGGCAAGACCAAAACAATCGCTACCTCCAACAAAGTCGATCTTGAACAAGACGTCGACCTGTCCATGCTCTCTGACACCTTTGACCAAAAGAAGTTTGAGGAGGATCTGGGCGCCGCCATTGACGAGTTTAACGAGGGCCGTTCGGGTACGTTCGAGGCCAATAGCTCCTATGACGAGCAAGCCGGCAAGTTTACCGTCGAGAAGGCGCGCTCCAACGAAAAACTCAACCGCGAGCATGTCATTAAGTATGCCGAGCTCGAGCTTGCCTCGCTGGCCGAGACCGTAGATCTTTCCAAGCTCGGCAACGATGCCTATGAGCCGCTCAATGAAACGCTGACCAATGATCAGATTCAGGCCGCATGCGATGCCGCCAACAACTTCTTGGGCGTCAACGTGACCCTCAAGCTCAACGGCGAGGATGCCGGCAAGGTCGACGGCAGCTCCGTGTTGCAGTGGATCAGCTTTGCCGATCCGGCCAACCCCACACTCGATACGTCGCAGATCGGTAGCTGGGCAGCCGAGCTCGCCAACGGCTTTAATACCGTGGGCACCACCCGCTGGTGGACGCGTGCCGACGGCAAAGAATGTGCCGTCGAGGGCGGTGACTTTGGCTGGTCCGTCGATAGCGACGCGCTTGCCAAGCAGGTCGAGGACGCCATTAACAACAAGCAGACCGGCGAAATCGAGATTAAGTACTCCCAGAAGGCCGACACCTATACCGCAAAGGGAGAGCCCGACTGGAAGGCGTATATCGACGTCGACCTGTCCGAGCAGCACGCGCGCTACTATGACGAGAACGGTAATATCGTTTGGGAAGCCAACTTTATCTCGGGCAAACCGGGAGAGGATGCCACCCCCGAGGGCGTTTGGCAGATCAATAGTAATGACGGCGCAAGCAAGCTCATCGGTGCCAAAGACCCAAAGACCGGAAAACCAAAATACGAAAGCCCCGTGTCATATTGGATGCCGTTTGAAGGCAACATGGTTGGTTTCCATGATGCAACATGGCAAAACGATCAGAGCTTTGACGACCCAAATTCGTACAAATGGTGCGGCAGCCACGGTTGCATCAACTTGCGCCTGGCCGATGCCAAGGCACTCCACGATTGCATCAACGTAGGCCTATGCGTGGTCGTGCACTCGTAGGGAAACACGCCTTCGCACAACGGGGAACTGACGCTCCAATCTAACAGTTCCGAAAGAATCCGCCATATGCGCCCGCTTCTCGCGACGGGCGCATATACTTATCGAAAAACTTTCTATAAAGGATACGCTATGTCGAATGTCCCCACCATCACCCCGGGACCGAATGATACCGAGCGAGCGCCCGAGGGTGCCACCGAAACGCTTCCCCTCATAACAAACGTGCGCGCCACACAGCAAAACGGCAGCACAAGCGATGCAACCGAGATTTCTGACGAAGAGGCCTACGCCAAGCTCAAGGCGAAGCGTGCCGAGCGTCGGCGCAAAAAGCTCATCCGACGCGGCATTGCGGCCGGCGTCGTGGCCGCCACTGTGCTCATCGCCGTAGTCGTAACCTTCGTCATCAACGCACGGCCCGCAGGTACCAACGGGCCGGTGACCGACATGGTCACCGAGGGTACATTTACGACCACCGTCGAGGCTAAAGGCCAGCTCAAGCCTATCTCGGCTTCGGTGGTCTCCCCTTCTGTCGACGGCACGGTGGCATCGATCAACGTATCAGCCGGCCAGTCCGTTAACGAGGGCGATGTGCTCATGACCATTAAAAATGACGAGCTCGATCGCAACGTTGCCGAGGCGCAGCGCGCGGTGGCGGCGGCACAGGAAGACCTCGCCAACGCGCAGAAAGCGGTAGCTGCCGCCCAAGCCGCTCCGGCGACTGACACAGATGCGGCAGGCGCAAGTGGCGCCAGCGGCGGCGCCGACACGAGTGCCGACACGAGCGCCATCTCGAGCGCCCAACGTAACCTGGCCTCGGCCCAGGCGACCCTGGACCAGGCCAACGCCAAAGCCGCCGAGCGCACCGTGACCGCGCCCAGCTCGGGCAGCATCGTCGAGCTCAACGCCAAGGTCGGCGCCACGGTGACGGGCGGCATGATTATGGGCGAAGGCGATACGACCGGCGGCAAGCAGTGCATGCAGATCGCTGACCTCTCCAAGATGAAGGTCACCGTTCAGGTGGGCGAAAAGGATATCGCCAAGATCACAGTGGGCCAGAACGCCAACGTCACCTATCCGGCCTTTCCCGATATCGTGAGCCAGGGAACGGTCACGACAATCGCTTCGGTGGCAAACTCCGACTCCACCTACGGTGGCGGCGGTAGCGTGACCTATAACGTCGATATTTTGATCGACGCGCCCGACGCGCGCCTCAAGCCGGGCATGACCGCCGAGGTCTCGGTGGTAACCGAGCAGCTCGACGATGTGGTGATGGTGCCGACCATGGCGCTCATGACCGAGGATGGCGAGCACTATTACGTCAACGTGGCAACCAACGGTGAAGGCAAGGAGATGCGCCGCGTGAAGGTGACCATTGTGACGCAAAACGATAACGACGCCGTGGTCGGCAAGACGCAGGTCAAGCGCGACGACCAGGGCAATGAGACCAACGCAGACGTACCCGTTACCAAGCTGCGCGACGGCGACACCCTCATCGTGGACACCGGCGCAGGCATGACGGCCGACGGCGACGACTCTGGCAGCATGTCTGCCGACGAGGGCTTGTAATGCGTCCCGTCATCAACATCCGCAACGTGCATCGCATTTTTGAGAGCGAGGCCGGCTGCGCCCATATCCTGCATAACGTGAGCCTGGCAGTGAATCCCGGCGAATTCGTGGCCATTACCGGCCCTTCTGGCTCGGGCAAGTCAACGCTCATGAACATCCTGGGCTGCCTGGACAAGCCAACGGCAGGCGATTATTACCTGCAGGGCCTCAACGTGGCGGAGCTCGACGATGACGAGCTCACCGAAGTCCGCGCCCTGAGCATCGGCTTTGTCTTTCAGAGCTTTAACCTGCTGCCGCGCCTATCGGTCATAGAAAACGTCATGCTGCCGCTGTCGTACACCAACGTGCCGCGGGCTCAGCGTGAGATGCGCGCCGTTCATGCGCTGCAAGCCGTCACGCTGCCGGTCGACCACTGGGACCACCGCATCTCCGAGCTCTCAGGCGGACAGATGCAGAGGGTTGCCATCGCGCGCGCCCTCGTCAACGACCCGCCCATCATCCTGGCGGACGAGCCGACGGGAAACCTGGACTCCGCCACCGGAGCGCTCGTGATGGAGACCTTCCACAAACTCCAGGAACGTGGCAAGACCATTGTGCTCATCACGCATGATCCCGGTATCGCCGCCGAGGCCGACCGTGCCGTAACCATTCGCGACGGCCGAATCCACGACGGCGCGTACATCGCGCACGCACCGCAGACCCTGCACGGCGCCATTGATAACCTGCCCATGATTTCCGCACACGCCAATCCGACGAAAGGAGTGAAGGCATGAGCACGCGCGACCTTATCCAAGAAGCCCTTCACTCCCTCGAGGCCAACAAGGGACGCAGCCTACTCACCATCCTGGGCATTGTTATTGGCATCGCCTCCGTCATTGCCATGACCTCGCTTATCGGCGGTATCCAAAACAGCCTGGTCAACAGCCTGGGCCTCAACGCCGCGCGTATGGTGCAGATTTATTCGTCGCAAGAGCTCACCGAGTCGGACGTTGAGAATCTTCGCAAGATGGTACCGCAGATCGAGCAGATCGGTATCGTGGACAGTGCCTATACCGAGTACAAGGCCGGTGACAAAAGCTATAACGTCATGGCGCAGGGCGTCGATAGCGACATGCTCGACGCAGTGGGCGCCAGCAAGCTCGTCGCGGGGCGCACCTATACGCAGGCTGAGTCCCAATCTGGCGCACGCGTGGCGCTCATCAGCCGCGGCGGCGCGGACCAGCTGTACGGCAACGAACAGGACGCGCTCGGCAAGACCATCAAGGTGTCGAACGGCGAGGTGCAGATTATCGGCGTTATCGACGGCGGCAGCGACTCCATGGGCTCACTCACGCTCTACATGCCGCGCGAGACCATCTCGGGCCTCTTTGGCGACGAGAACCCGTCTTTTCCCAGCGTAACGGCGCTCACCGTCGAGGGTACGGACATGGATGAGCTGTGCGAGACGATTGAATCCAAGGTGCGCAGCATGAAGGGCATCGCGGATGACGACGAATATGACAGCGTGTCGGCGACCTCAATGAAAAGCGCCATCGACGCCCTCAACTCCTTTATGGGCGCGTTTTCGCTCATCATGGGCGCCGTTGCCAGCATTTCGCTGCTCGTGGGCGGTATCGGCATCATGAACATGATGCTCACCAATGTGACCGAACGCATCCGCGAGATCGGTATTCGTCGAGCCTTGGGTGCCAGCCGTCGCGATATCACCGCACAGTTTTTGGCCGAGTCTTCGGCGCTGTGCATCACCGGCGGTCTGCTAGGTGTCCTGATTGGCTACCTGCTTGCCTGGGGCCTAGCGATGTTCGCCGCGGGTTCCGGCGTGCTTGGCGAACTCGGTGCCAGCGGTACCATTACGCCGAGTTTTTCGATCGCCACGGTGCTGCTGGCCTTTGCGGTCTCCGTCGGCATCGGCGTAATCTTTGGCTTCTACCCCGCCCGCCGGGCCGCAAAACTCGACCCCGTGGAGTGCCTGCGCTACCAGTAACTCAATCCCCCCCTGAGTTGCGGTGAAATAGGGAGTGTTTTAGCCGTTAAAAGGCTATTCAGTCCTTATTTCACCGCAACTCAGAGGGGATAAGGCGCTAGTGCTATTCGAAACGAGATTCCAGACTCGATAGCCCGTTCAACGTCAGATTGTTAGCGACCTCCGAAATGCGCTCGATGGGCACCGAGCCATCGGAGAGTGCCCACGTGCGGTAAATGCCGATAATGCCCGAAAGCAAAAACGCCAGATAATAGTCGAACAGCTCGTCCTTTAAGCCATCGGGCAGCAGGTCGCGCTCGGCAATCTCGTGCTCGAGCGGCACACGCAAGCGCGTCATAAAATCGTCGAGCGGAATGTTTTCAATCAGCTGGCGATTGAGCACCAAATTGTTGCACAGCGCCTCGTTAACGGTTTTGAAGAAGGTCGCCGCCGCTCCGAGTGCCCGCTCGTTGGTGTTACCGCCCATAGAGGAAAGCGTCTTCTCGACTGAGTCGACAATCATCTCGACCACATCCACGGCAATGGCATCGAGCAAGCCGTCGACCGTGCCAAAGTGCACGTAAAAGGTCTTACGGTCGACATTTGCCTCGCGCGCGATGGCGCTCACCGTAATATCGGCGAGGGGCTTTTCCATCAGCAGTCGCTCGAATGCCGAAAGAATCGCATTGCGACTGCGAACGACGCGGCGGTCAAGGCGCGGTTTAGTGGTGGCCATAGACGTGTCCCCTTCGTGTCAACTGCCCACCTATAGCTCCTGTACAAGTGGGAGATAATCAACGTAAGAGGATTATCCTACATCCAGCATCGCAATGACGAGCATCATTAAGAACGCACGACTCACCAACTGGGCTCTAGGGCCGCTTCTTTTTATTGAGCGCCGCAGGGGAAACGCGGATACCGTCGCCAGTCTGACGAACATAGGTCTTCCGTGCCGGTTTAGAGGCCACAGCAGTCTTTTGAGCATGCTGATTGGGGTCCACGGTAACCTGAGAGGCTGGATGTGCCTTAACGGACGCAGAAGGCTTCTGAGGAGTGCGCCCGAGCTTGTACATCATACGGTCCCAGCGCGCATGGATACTCTCGTTATGAGCGCTCTTAAGGCCCAAAAGAGGGGCGGCCAAAATGGTCGGCGCGATAAAGGTGATCAGACGCCAAAGCAGATAGCCGGCAGTCGCTGCCGTGCCAAAAAAGTGACCCAGGAACAGCGCGAAGCCGCCCTCGGCACCACCGGTGCCGCCAGGCAGCGGGACGGCGGAACTCAACAGCTGTACAAAAGCACTCGCCGCCATGACCGAGAAAAAGTCAACGTCGTACTGACCAAAGGCAAGCATCAAAAAATACGGAACCAGGTAGAAAAACGCCAGCTGCAACATGGTGATGACGACCGTGAGCAGCATGGACGAAAAATGGCCGGCAGAGAGTTTGAATTTCTCGGAGAACGAGTAGATCTCGCCATCGACAAAGGTACGCCAGCCCTCGATCTTAGTAGCGGAAACACCCATGCGCTCGAGCCAATTGATAATACAATGTGCGACGCGCGTGACGGTCTTGGGCATCAACGCCACGGCAAAGATGCCGAGAAGAATGCAGCAGTGGCCGCCAAAACTAAAGACGCAAAGCAGCGTCATGTCGCCATAGCGCTCGGCAAAAAACGGCATGCGGGCGAGCAGCAGAATGGCACCCCATGCCACCAAACCAAACTGGTACACGATAAAGCGGGTGAACTGCGTGGCACCCGCTTCGCCCACATTTTGGCCGGCTTTGGTCAGGCGATAAATCTGGGCAGGCGTGGAGCCCATCATCATGGGCGTCAGGTTGCCAAAGAAGATGCCGCTCGCCTCGACCGAAATGAGGTCGCGGATGCCGACAGGCGAATTGGGATCGAGCCATACGGCAATCGCGTACGCCACGATGCCAAAAAACAAGTATAGGAACATGCAGAAGCACGCGGCAGCGAGCCACGGCGCCTGAACGCTAGCCATGGCGGCCCAGAACTGACCCATCTGACCGGTCACGACCAAATAGACAATATAGCCCACCAGCACAATACCAATAAAGATGGCACCACGACGTGCGCTCTTGTTGTCATCGCCGCCCGAAACATCGACTTGAGGCTTTGGGGTATGCTGAGAGGACTCCGTCATGAGGCTCCTTCTGACCGTCAATGTATCTGGCCTATTGTACCCGTATGGGAGATAGGCAAAACGTAAAGCTATGGGGCAAATGGGATTAACAGACAAGCCCGCAGGTAAAAAAAACCCGCCCTTCGAAAAGAAGGTCGGGTATCCAAAACTTGGTAGCCCGTACCAGATTCGAACTGGTGATCTCCGCCTTGAGAGGGCGGCGTCCTAAACCGCTAGACGAACGGGCCATAAGCCTCAGCAGAAAAGAAGTGGTAGCCCGTACCAGATTCGAACTGGTGATCTCCGCCTTGAGAGGGCGGCGTCCTAAACCGCTAGACGAACGGGCCACATGACATCTGCACTGCCGTGCTGCGAGGACATATAATACGGGACAAAAAACGCGAGCGCAAGAAGAAATTCCAAATTGGCCAAATTTTGTCGTGAGGTTATGGAACAAGCAGGTCAACCTGGTAGCTAATTTGGGACGGGGCTTTTTTAGCTACCCCTGCCAGAATCACGATTGTTCGTCCTATTGACAGCGGGGGTAGCTAAAAAAGCCCCGTCCCAAATTAGCTACCCCAGGTTGAGGTGGGCCAGAAGGGCTTCGCGGGTGTTGGGGACGTTGTCTTCGATCACGGCGTCGAGGGCGACGTTGAGAAGCTGTCCCAGCTCAGGCCCCGGTTTGACGCCGGCGCGAATCAGGTCCCCTCCGTTGATGCCAAGCATCTTAAGCGTATAGGGCTCCCCCGCTTCCAACAGTTCGTGTGCGAGCGAACGCATCTCCTCGATCGTCTCGACGTAATAGAAGCACGACGGTGCCTTACCCAGCGTATCGGCACGCTTAAGGTCCATAAGCTCGTCAATCAAACGCGGCGTGTCGACGCCCTCACCCGAAAGCGAGCGCATCATATTGAGCAAACAGGAGCGCTCGGGGCGCAACGGCTTATCGTGATACCTGATAAGCAGACACACGTCGCGAACCAAATCGTGCGAAAGCGCCAAGCGATCCATAATAGCGCGCGCTTTCTTGGCACCAAGCTCAGGATGACCGTAAAAGTGGCCGCTGCCCGCATGATCGACCGTAAAGCAATCGGGCTTGGAGACATCGTGCAAAAACGCTGCCCACATTAAGCTCGACGAAGGCGCCACGCCGTCACACAGTGCCAGCTCCCCCGCTACCGTCAAAACGCGAGCGATATGCTCGTAGACATTAAAGGCGTGGTAGACGCTGCGCTGGTCAAACCCACGAGCCGGCGCAAGCTCGGGCACGGCGGCGCAAACAAGCTCGGGATAGCGTAGCATCGCGTCTCCCCCATGTCCGGTCGATAGAATCCCCTCGAGCTCAATGCCCACGCGTTCGCGTGCCACGGCATCGAGCAGCGGCGAGCACTCGGCAAGCGCCTGTTTGGTCTTAGGCTCGATCATAAAATCCAGACGGCAGGCAAAACGCACGGCGCGCAGCATGCGAAGCGCATCCTCGTTAAAGCGACGCTTGGGATCTCCAACGGCACGAATCAGCTTACGCTCCAGGTCGCCCTGGCCATCATAACGGTCGACAAGACCGCGCTGGGGATGCCAAGCCATGGCGTTAACGGTAAAGTCACGACGTGCCAGATCGTCCTCAAGCGACGCCGCACGCTCCACACTCTGGGGATGGCGACCATCGGTGTAAAATCCGTCCAGGCGATACGTCGTGACCTCAATACGCTCATCGTCACAAAGGGCGGTAATGCCGCCAAATTTTATGCCCGACTCAACTACCGCAATGCCGGCTGCCTCGAGCGCCGCCTTGGACTCTTGCCACAGGCCGCTACAGCACATGTCAACATCGTGGCTGGGACGTCCCATCAGGGCGTCACGCACCCAACCGCCTACGAACCAGGCCTCGAGACCGGCGTCCTCAAGCGCACGTAGCACACGCAGGGAGGCATCTGTGGGCTGCGTACCGTTGAGCGAAACATTACACATACCTATGGCCTCCTACGCTTGCAAGCGTTAAACGATGGTTCTCAAGCAGTCTAGCAAGAAACAAGCGTGAGCGCACATGAAATCACATCGTCGATTCGCGCGAACGAGACAGCAGAGCCCATGCGGCCAACAGATAAAAACACCCGCCTCGGAGATCCAAAGCGGGTGTTCGGCAACGATGTGTCTAAACGGTTAGCAGACCTGGCGAACGTCGATGTGCTTCTTATATTCGTCCACCTTGGCAAAATCGCCCAAACCAGGGCACTCGACCACGTTGGCACCGGTTGCCATCGAGAGGCGCAGGGCGTCCTCGACGCACTCGGGGGCATCGTGCCACACGGACAGGAAGGCGGCAAGCGAGGAATCACCGGCGCAGACCGTCGAGAGCAGCTTGACCTCAAAGGTGCGCTTGGCAAACCAAATGTGCTCGCCGTTGGAGAAGTACGCGCCGTCGCCGCCAAGGGTCAGCAGCACATTCTTAGCGCCCTTGGCGTGCAGCTCAGCCATAGCGCACTTAACGGACTCGTCGTCGCCACCGCTCACCTTAATGCCAAAGATGTCGAGCAGCTCGTCGTCGTTGGGCTTAATGAGCAACGGCTCCATGGCAATGAGATCGGCCAGCTGATGGCTCGAAATATCGAGCACGAACTCGGCACCCTTTGCCTTAACACGGCGAAGAACCTCGGCCAGGAAACCCTCGGAGGTGTTGGGGGGCAGCGAGCCGCTAATGACCAGGCAGGTCATGTCGTCGAGCGAGTCGATGAGCTCAAACATCTCCTGCTCGTTGGCAGCATTGATGGCAGCGCCTGCATTGACCATGTTGTACTCGGTATCGGGACCGGCGTTGAGGAAAACGTTGACGCGCGTGATGCCGTCAGTCCACACGGGCTTGACGGGCACACCCAGGGCCTCGGCGCCCTTGACGATATACTCGCCTGAGAAGCCGGCAAAAAAGCCCAGGATCGTGGTGTCGACACCGTAGTGATCGAGGGTGAACGAGACGTTGAGACCCTTGCCATTGGGCGTATAGACCGCGTTGCGCGTGCGGGTGACGGTGTTGGCGGAAAGTCCGTCGCAGGAAATGTTGTAATCAATGGCGGGATTTGCAGTGAGCGTGTAAATCATGAATGTTCCTTTCACAAAGCAACGTGTTAATGAAAGTATATTCCACACCTTGTGAAAAGACCATAGCAACTCGGCGAACGGTGTAGAACGCGTGCAGGTCGCCAGAAAAGCAGCAAGGCGGGGCAAAAAAATCAGGAGTGCTTGCCCTGAAGCTCATTTGCAATTTACAAATAAGCGCCCCGGCTTAAACCGGGGCGCCATATAGCCACGAATATGTAGCGTTTCGCTTACTTGCGATCGAGCTTGCGGACAGCAACGCGCTTACTATACTCATCGACGTGACCGAAGTCGCCGATGCCCACGGACTCGGCAACGTTGGCGCCGGTGGCCATAGCGAGTTTCATGGCCTCCTCGACGTTGTCGCGATCCCTGTACCACTTGTGCAGGAACGCAGCGAGCGTGCAGTCGCCGGCGCAGACGGAAGAGACCAGCTTGATGTTGAACTCACGCTTAGCGTACCAGATGTCCTCGCCGTTGGAGAAGTAAGCGTCGCCGCGGCTACCACGGGTGAGCAGCACGTTCTGGACGCCGGCATCGTGAGCCATCTTCATAGCAACGCGGACCTCGTCGTCGGTGTCGACCGGCACGCCAAAGATGGCCTTCATCTCGTGATGGTTCGGCTTGATGAGCAGCGGCTTCTTGTGAGCGAGCTCCTTGAGCTTGTCGGAAGACAGGTCAAGGACGACGTCGGCGCCACGAGCCTGAGCGTGCTCCATGACCTGAGCCAGGAAGTCGGGCGTAGCTTTGGGAGGCACGGAGCCGGAGACGATCAGGCACTCAAGATCGCCCGCGGTGTCCAGGATGTTGTAGAGCTCCTTCTGGTGCTCCGGCGTAATCGGGGCGCCGGGGTTAAGGATGCCGTACTCGTGCTGGCCATCGTTGACGTAGGTGTTGATACGCGTGATGCCGTCGGTCCAAACCGGGCGGCACAGGCAACCCAGGTTCATGACCTCCTCGACGATGAACTTGCCCGTGAAGCCGGCGAAGAAGCCGAGCGCGACGGTGTCGACACCCATCTTCTTAAAGGCGAAGGACACGTCGAGGCCCTTGCCGTTAGCCGTGTAGCTGGCCGAGCCGGTGCGGACGTTCTCGTCGGGCTCGAGCGGAGAGCTCGAAACCGTCATGTCGACAGCCGGGTTAGCGGTTAGCGTGTAGAACATTTACAGTACCCCCTGTATATTTGAGGGCCGCGCGGCCAGCCCATTCCAACCACGCGGTTACCTCTGATACCAAATTAGCGAGCGGCAGCCTCAAGCAGCGCCTTGACCTCTTCGGCAGTGTTGCAGGCGAGCGCCTTCTCGGCGAGATCGTCGCACTCGGCCTTGGTCCACTGGCTGATGGTCTTGCGGGCGCGAAGGATAGACGGAGCGCTCATCGAGAACTCCTCGAGGCCCCAGCTGATCAGCAGCGGCTCAAGCAGCGGATCGGCAGCGGCCTCGCCGCACATACCGACCATGATGCCAGCCTTGACGCCGCTCTCGATGATGTTCTTGAGCGAGCGAAGCACGGCGGGATAGTACACCTGGTACAGGTTAGAAATGGTGTCGTTACCACGGTCGGCACACATGGTGTAGCCGATCAGGTCGTTGGTGCCGATCGAGAAGAAGTCGGCGACCTCGGCCAGGCGGTCAGCGATCAGCGATGCGGCAGGCGTCTCGACCATAATACCGACCTCGATGTTCTCGTTGAACTTGCGGCCCTCTTCGGTCAGCTCGGACTTGCACTCCTCGACGAGCTCCTTAACGGCCAAGACCTCCTCGACGCAAGTGACGAGCGGGATCATGATCTTGACATCACCGAAGGCGCTGGCGCGCAGCAGAGCGCGGAGCTGTACCTTGTACTGGTCGGGGTTGGCCAGGCAGTAACGCACGGCACGGAAGCCCATGAAGGGGTTCTCTTCCTTGACCATGTGCAGGTACGGGATCTCTTTGTCGCCACCCACGTCGAGCGTGCGGATGATGACCGGAGCGCCATTGAGCGCGCTGGCAACCTTACGATAGGCGTTGAACTGCTCCTCCTCGGAAGGAAGCTCGGCGGAGTCCATGAACAGGAACTCGGAGCGGAACAGGCCAATGGCCTCGGCGTCGTGATCGAGCGCGTTGGGCACGTCATCGGGGTTACCGATGTTGCAGGCAATGATCTTCTTGATGCCATCGGCAGTCACGGACGGCTTGCCACGGAAAGCCTCGAGGGCTGCCTTCTCGGCAGCGAAAGCCTCGGCCTTGGCGGTGTAGGCGGCGAGCGTCTCCTCGTCGGGATCGGCCTCGACGATACCCTTGCCACCGTCGACGACAACGGTCATGCCGTTGCGCAGCGCGGTGCAGCTGTTGGCAACCGAAAGGACAGCCGGAATCTCGAGGGCGCGCGCGATGATCGCGGAGTGCGAGGTGCGGCCACCGGTCTCGGTGACGATACCGGCAACGTGGGCCTTATCGATCGTGGCGGTCATGGACGGCGTAAGGTCGTGCACGACAACGACAGTGTTTTCGGGCAGGACGGAGAGATCGACGACCTCCTTGCCCAAAAGCTCGGCCAGAATACCGGTGCGGATGTCGGCGATGTCTGCCGCGCGCAGGCGGAACATCTCATCGTCCATGGACAGGAACATGTTCTCAAACATGGTCGAGGTGTCCATGAGCGCCTGCTCGGCGCAGGTGCCGCCGTCAATGGCGGCGTTGATGGCGTCGGTCATGCCCGGGTCCTGAGCCAGGACGATGTGTCCGCTCATGATCTCGGCCTCGGCCTCGCCCACCGTCTCCTTCATGTGGTCGGCCTGAGCCTGGGTCTTCTCGCAGAAGACCGAAAGGGCGGCCTGATAGCGCTCCTTCTCTGCTGCCGAATCAGCAACCTCGTGCGGCTCAAACGTCAAGTCGGGTTCGACGGCAACCATGACGGTGCCGATACCGATGCCCTCGGAAGCGTTGACTCCCTGATACATTCCCATTCCTCTCTCCGTGTCATGTGATAAAGCGTTTTGCCATATCCATGACAAAAGAGCGCAGTTCCCTTTAAACAGGTCACTGCGCCCCCAAATATGAACTTAGTTGTTCAACATGCGACCCGTTTGAGTTCTACTCGCCAAGACCGCTCTTGATGAGCTCGATGGCAGCAGCCAGAGCCTCGGCCTCGTCAGCGCCGTCGCACTTGACCTCGACCTCGGTACCGCAGGGGATGCCGGCAGCCATGAGGGCCATCGGGGACTTGCCGTTGACCTCCTTCTCGGGGGTGACGACCGTCACGTCGCAGGCGTACTTGCCCATGGTGGAGGCGAAGAGGCCAGCCGGACGCATGTGAAGACCCTGAGGATTAACGAGGGTAGCCTTCTCAGAAACCATAATTGACTCCTTTTTTGTGTTTAACCCCTATCAGCAATGCGACAGGAGCCATATTCACGACGTTGATTATATTAACTCACATCAAACGGTTTTTCATTATGTTTCGCACGAATTGTTGGACAGATGTGTTTGTCGTCCGCTTGCTCGCCCACAGGGGGCCGGGCGCGGCCAGTGAGATTTCCTGCTCTACAGTCCTGCTCGCACGAAGAGCATATTAAGTGCTCTTCGGCTCGTGCGGATCTCGCGATAAATCTCACTGGCCGCGCCCGGCCCCCTGTGGGCGAGCAAGCTGCGGAAACTCGGTCGGTCCAGAGCAATATCGTGCGAACGAAATTCTGGCTGATAATTTGTTCGCCTGGTTGATCTGGTTGATGGGGCTATCTATGCCCTCTTGTGAACCGAGGAATATGCCGAACTATCGGCAGGAAGGAAACGCCCCTCAGTACCGGGTTACTTGAAAAAAGGCGGGGACCCCTGATGGAGTCTCCGCCTTATATACAGGGGGCGATGTTATTCGCAAGCTGCGGGATTAGACCAGACGGGCGTTGATCGTCTTAGCGATCTCGGCAGCGTCGGTGGAACCCTTAAAGGTGGCACGGAAGCCCTCGTCCATGAGCGCCTCGGCGACCTTGGACAGGATCTTGAGGTGCGTGGTGCCGGCCTGGGCACCGGGGATGAGCAGGGCAATAGCCACGTTGACGGGAGCGCCGTCCATGGTGTCCCAACCGGTCACGCCAGAGTCGTCCTTGACGACGATGACGGCGGCCTCGGTAATGGCATCAGACTTGGCATGCGGAATAGCGAAGCCCTCCATCATGCCCGTGGTGCCCTCGGCCTCGCGGGCTAGAAAGGCGTTCATTACGGCGTCGGCGTCGTCAGCGATACCGGCCTTGACAGCCTGGTTGGAGACAAAGCTCAGGGCCTCGTCACGAGAAGCAAAATCCTCGGCGACAAAAACGTTCTCGACCTTCACGAAGTCGGAAGCCTCAGCCTTGGGGGCCTCGACGGCAGCGGCCTTGGGAGCCTCGACCGGCTTAGCGGCAGCGGCGGGAGCGGCCTTCTGATTCTTCTCGAAGTCATACTTCTTGAAAGCAACGAACAGGATGCCACCGACCACGGCGCCGATGAGGATCGCGAGGACCCACAGCGGACCGTTCTCGACAACGGGCAGGACCAGGAAACCACCGTGAGGCGCCGGATCGTGGACGTTGAACATAATGGTCAGAATCGAGGCGATGGAGGAACCGAGCATCATGATGGGCATGACGGGCCAGATGTTCTTGGTCATGAACGGAATGGCGCCCTCGGTGATGTGGGTGCAACCAAGGATGAGGTTGACGATACCGGCGTCATGATCCTCCTGGCTGAAGTACTTCTTGCCGACGATGACGGCGAAGGTGGTGATCAGCGGCGGAACGATGCAGGCGGCGGAGACGGCAGCCATGAAGTTGGTGCCGAAGTTATAGGTGTCGGTGCCGACACCGGCAGCCAGGGCCTCGGTGAGCATAGCGGTACCGGTGACGTAAGCAGCCTTGTTGACCGGGCCGCCCATATCAAAGGCGCACATGCAGCCAATGGCAAGACCCAGGACAACAGCGCCAGAGGCAGACAGACCCTTGAGGAAGTCCATCATGGCGGTGTTAATGGCAGCCATGGGGCCGGAGATGCCGAGCATGACCAGACCGACGATGGCGGTCGAGAACAGCGGGTACAGGAAGATAGCCTTGAGGCCGTCCAGGTTCTTGGGCAGCTTGGCAAAAACCTTCTCGAGCAGCAGGATGACATAGCCAGAGAGGAAGCCGCCGACGATGCCGCCCAGGAAGCCGAAGCCCACGCCGGCACCGCCGGCATCGATCATGCCGGTCTCGGCATTAACGGGCAGGCCCTGGATGGCGATCATACCGGCGACAAAGCCGGGAACGAGCGCCGGGCGCTTGCCGATGGACTCGGCGATATAGGCGGAAAGCACGGGAACCATGAGGTTCATGGCGATGCCGCCGATGATCTTGAGCATAGCGGCAAAGCTGTTGTAGTCGGCAGCCGTCGAGTCGAAGGACGTGATGCCCCACAGGAACGAAACGGCGGTCAGAACACCACCGGCAACGACGAAGACCAGCATGTGGCTGACGCCGTTCATGAGGTGCTTATAGATGATGTGACCGATGGACTCCTTCTCCTCGACCTCATCCTCGACATCGGCAGCAGCCGCAACCGTGTCGTCGCCCTTGGCGGCGAGAGCGCGGTCGATCAGCTTGCCGGCAGCCTCGACGGACAGGGCCTTGGAAACACCGACGGAAACCATGGGCTTACCGGCGAAACGCTCCGCCTGGACATCCTTATCGGCTGCGACGACGACAGCCTTGGCACCGGCGATCTCACCCTTCGTGAGTTCGTTCTCGACACCGACCTGGCCATGAGTCTCGACCTTAATGGTCAGACCGCGCTCGGCAGCTGCCTTCTCCAGCGCCTCCTTCGCCATGAAGGTGTGCGCGATGCCGGTCGGGCAACCGGTGGCGGCGATGATGTCAAACTTAGCCATGTGTCCCTCCTTCTTGAGTACTGCGCCCGCGGGCGCTCCCCTACACGCGCTACGGTGCGCGCTTTTCCACTCCTGAAAGATACCAAGCCACCGCTTATATGAGAAGCAATCAAGCCTATTTCTCCGGTGAAAGGTTCTTTCATAACCGTAAACGGTCGATGAAAGTTTACCATCAACTTTTGAAACAGCAAGGTGTATCTTGTAATTGAAATCCCCGTATACTAGAGCGGCACACAACAAGACAGGTTTTAATGCCAACCAGGAGTCATCCATGTCCTATAGCAGCAAGAGCGCACTCTCCCTTATTAGCACGCACAAGGGATACAGCGAGTCCGAGCAACGCATTGTCGACTATATCCTAGAGCACCAGTCCGAGGCACCGCTCCTAACAGCCGCGCAACTCTCGCGCGCCGCCGCAACCTCCGAGGCCACCGTCTCGCGCTTCTGCCGCAAGCTGGGCTTTGGAAGCTTTCGCAGCTTTCAGTTTTCGCTGGCGCGCGATCTGGAGAGCCAGCGCAATGAAGGCCTAACCGACGAGGTCTCGCTCGATAATATGGAGCAGAGCCTCAAAAACATCCTCGCCGCAAAGGTCAGTGAACTCAATGCGACCATCGATGGCATTGATCACGATACACTGGCAGCCGTCGTGCACGCGTTTAAGAACGCAGGGGCTATCGAGTTTGCAGCCGTAGGTAATACCAACGCAGTTGCGCTTGACGCGACGTTTAAGTTTTCGCAACTGGGCCTTCGCTGTATGTCAAGCACCATCAGCGAGACCTCGATTGGTTTTGCGCTCACGTTGCGCCCCGGCGACGTTATCGTGCTGATCTCGAACTCTGGCAAGTCGCGTCGACTGAATCGCATGGCAAAAGCGGCTCGAGGCTGTGGTGCCACCGTAGTCGTCATCAGCAGCGACAGCAAGTCTCCGCTTGCTCGCCTAGCCGACTACACCTTTAATACCGTGAACCACGAGGCGCTGCTCACCACGGGCGACTTTGCGTTCTCCAAGATCAGCGCCACGATGATCATCGAGGTTATCTACAACTTCCTGCTGCCCGAAATCGAGGACGCCCGAGAGCACATCAGCTACTACGAGGAGCTTATCCAGCCAGATAAGGTCGTGGAATAGAAATTTTGGCGAGCCGACAAACGCCACTCGCCACGAAACCGGCCCATCTACTACGTTTTATCATTATGGCCCAACCACAAACCGAAAATAGAAAAACCGCAGGCGTTCTACCTGCGGTTTTCTTTTTGCAATTCAAGGCGTGGTTGCCGATAGCCTATTAAACGTAGTAGATGGGCCGGTTTCGTGGCGGCCGAGTCGAACATACATGTAACGGCTCGGCCTAAGCACGCGCTTCCTCGAGCATCTGCTTAGCGTGCGCCAAGCTCGCCTCCGATTGATCACCGCTCAGCATGCGGGCGATCTCTGCGGTACGGGCGTCCCCGGTCACCTCATCCAGATGGGTTTGGGGAACGTCGCCGGGCTCTTTGCTCACCACGTAATGTTTGTCGGCCATGACGGCGACCTGCGCCAGGTGCGTTACGACAATCACCTGATGCGTTGCGGCAAGATCTGCCAGAACGCTCGCAAGGGCGCGTGCAGTAGAGCCGCCAACACCGGCATCGACCTCGTCGAACACCAACGTATCCACGCCGTCCGCGTTACCCAAAACAACCTTGCTCGCCAACATGACACGGCTCAGCTCGCCGCCAGACGCAATGCGGCGCAGGGGGCGCGGCGTCAATCCGGCACCGCTACGATACAAAAGCTCGTAGCTCGAAGGGCCCGCCGGCGTCCACTCGGCGCGCGGAAGATCGCGCGAGTCCCAAACGAGCTCGGCGCCGCCCATCTCCAGGCGCGCCATCTGACGGCCAACCTCGTGGCAAAAGCGCGGGGCTGCCGTATTGCGTGCGCGCTTAAGTGCCTTGGCGGCGGCGAACAGTTCGCGCTCCGCCGCGCCAAGCGTTTCGCGCGCCTTCTTAATCTGCTCATCACCATCGTCTACCAGCGACAACAGCTCTCGCGAGCTATCGCGCATGGCAAACACGTCGTCCATGGTGGGACCCCACTGACGCAAAAGTCCCTTAAGGTCGGAATACCGCTCGCGCATACGAGCCAGCTCGCGCGGATCGAAGGCGACCCCATCGCGATAGGCGCGCAGCTCGTTGGCACAATCCTCGAGCGAGATGCAGGCATCCGAAAGCGCATCGGCGATATCACCCAACTTGCGATCGACAGTAGCCATACGCGAAAGCTCCGCGACGGCACTGTTCACGGCATCGAGTGCTCCCCCTTCGTCAGCAAGCGACGCATGGGCATCGTTGGCCGTTGCCACCAACACCTCGGCATGCTCGGAGCGCGGCAGCAGCTCCTCGAGCTCCTCATACTCACCCGGCTTGGGGTCGACCTCGGCGATGCGCTCCAGAGCGAAGCGCGATTCCTCGACACGACTCCCCTGCGCGCGTGAGGCCTCTTCGACGCGACGGACCTCTTTGGCAGCCGCGCGAGATGCCTTAAGGCAAGCACGATAGCGATCGAGCGCCTCGAGCGCCGGGCGCCCCGCCCATGCATCGACCATGGCAACATGATGCGCCGGGTCGAGCAGGCGCTGGTGCTCGTGCTGGCCGCAAAGATCCATCATCGCGCCGACGCGCTCGGAAAGCTCGCGCACGCTGGCGATGCGGCCGTCAATTTTTACGCGGCTTCGACCCTCGGCAGAAAGGCTGCGCTGAACGGTGAAGCCCTCCGTGTCGTGCGGGCCGTCAAACAGGCGCGCCTCGACGTTGGCAAGCGTCTCGCCCTCGCGCACCGTCGACGAATCCGCGCGCTCGCCCAGAATGAGCTTAAGCGCCGAGAGCAACGCAGTCTTACCGGCGCCGGTTTCTCCGGTCAGAACCGTTAAGCCCGCGCTCGGAACCAACGTCGCCTCGCGAATGAGGGCAATGTTGGAAACCTGCAGCTCATCGATCATGACGCACTCCGTAGAACACGCGGCTCACCGAGTTATAGAAGCTCTCGGGGCCGTAATCCAGCAGCAGTACATCGCCGGGACCGCGACGCACGGCCACGCTCTCGACCGTGCCATCGCAGGTAATAAACTGTCCATCGATGGCGATCGCAGGCACGCTCGGGCGGTCATCGGACATAAAAATCTCGACGACATCGCTTGGCGAGGTCAAAAAGGCGCGAGCCTGAATGGTATGTGGGGCGATGGGCACGCAAACCATGCCCGTGTAATCGGGACTGACGATGGGGCCGCCGGCGGAAAGCGCATAGCCGGTGGAACCGGTCGCTGTCGAAACGACGACACCGTCACCGCGCAGGCGGTCGATATGATGGCCGGACACCGTGATGTCGAACTCAACCATATCGGACAGGGGCCCGCGCGTAAGCGCCATATCGTTAAGGGCAAACGTGCGCACGACATCCTTCGTGCCATCTTCGCGCACCGAAACGATATCCGCGGCGAGGGTGGCGCGGCGACTCACATGGAGCTCACCGGAAAGGGCATCGCTCACGACCTGCAAAATATCGCGATCCTCGGGGCTCGCAGCCGTCAAAAAACCCAAATGACCATAGGAAAGGCCCAGAATGGGGATCTCGCGGTAGTTGAGAATGCGGGCGGCACGCAACAGCGTGCCGTCGCCGCCGAGCGTAATGACCAGGTCGGCATCGTCAACATCGGGCGCACACTGGATCTTGGAACGCTGATCGGCAGCCCATGCGACCTCGTAGCCCTGGCGCGAAAGCCAAAGCTCGAGCATCAGGCCGCTCTCGACCGCCTCTTGCTTGTAGTAATTGGGAACCAGAAAGACCTTCATAGCGTTGCAGCTTTCTCGCTCAAAGCCGTTACCTGTGATTGCAGCTCATCGTCGGCACGCTCGCCAGAGGCAAACCTCGTGCCGTACAGGAAAAATTCGACGTTGCCCTTGGCGCCATGGATGGGCGACACGCACACGTCGAGCGGGAACAGGCCCTTGGCGGCAAAGAGCTCAATCGCCGCCATAAGCGTATCGCGGCGGACGGAGGGGTCGGTCACGATACCGCCCTCGCCCACCAGCGCAGCCGGCGCCTCAAACTGCGGCTTTACGAGCGTGCAGAACGAACCCGAAGGCTTCAGGCACGCCAACACGGCGTCGATGATATTCGCGATACTCGTAAACGACACATCGCAGACAGCCAAGTCGATAGCGCCGCCGTAGCCAAGCTCGGGCAGTTGTGTCACGTTGGTGCGCTCATGGAGCCTCACGCGCTCGTCTTGGCGCAGCGACCAATCAAACTGAGCGCGACCCACATCGACCGAAACGACCGTTGCGGCGCCACGCTTGAGCAGGCAATCGGTAAAGCCGCCCGTGGAGCAGCCCACATCGAGGCAAGCAAGGCCCATGGGATCGATCCCAAACGCATCGAGCGCGCCCTCGAGCTTGAGCCCGCCGCGCCCCACGTAGGGAATACGGCCCTTCACGTGCAGGGGCAGACCGGGCGTCACCTTAAGGCCCGGCGAGGTCAAACGCTCGCCGCCACTCGAGACCAAGCCGGCCATAAGAGTGCGAAGGGCATCCGCGCGGTCGGCGCAGATGCCCTGTGAAATCAGTTCGTCATCGAGACGCACGCGTTTCATGAATGCCATCAACCATTCGTATCCGGAGACGCGGCCTGGCTATCCTGGGATTCGTTTGCCGCATCCTCATCGTATTCCTGCTCGAGCTTATCGGCCTCACGAGGCGTCAACTCAAACTTGTCGACCATATCGACCGCACGGGAGCCAAGTTCGATCGCCTCGTCAAACAAATCGAGCGAACGCTCCAAGGACGTATCCTTGGAGCGAACGGTAGCGATGATCTGGTCCAAGCGGTCCGAGATCTCGTCGAAGTTGCGGACGGAACCCTCTGGCATGGCTACTCCTCGACGGTACCGGTCTCGACCTCGGCGACCTCGGCACCCTCGTCGAGAACGCCGGCCGCAGCCTGAGCGGCTGCAACCTTAGCGGCAGCCTCGGCGGCCTGGGCCTCCTCGCGGGCGCGGTCCTCGGCCAGCAGCTCCTGATACAGGTCCTCGCCCGGCAGCTCCTCGCTACGCGCGATCTTGCCCAGCACGCCATTGACAAACGACGCGGACTGGTCGGTGCCATAGGCCTTGGCAAGCTCTACAGCCTCGTTGATCACGATGGCGTCCGAGACCTCCTCGTCGGTGAGGAAGCGCATCTCATAGACGGCGATACGCAGCAGATTGCGATCGGCGCCGGGCATGCGCATAAGATCCCAGTTCTTGGCGATGGAGCGCAGGGCGCAGTCGATGCGGTCGATATACTCGTAGGCACCGCGACACAGCTCCAGAGCGTAGGGGTCGAGGGGACCCTTCGAGATCAGGAAATCGCCCTCGAGGACGCGCTCGAGCGGGCTGTCCGTCGCCTCGGCCTGGAACAGCAGCTGCAGCGCCTGACTGCGGGCAAGCGTACGCCCGCGATAAACCTTAAGGCTCAAAGGTTACTCCTTGGGGAAAACGAGGCCGTCGATGCAAACGTCAACGCGCTCGACCTCGACGCCTACCTGGGCATCGATAGCTGCGACCACGGCGGAGCGAACGGCCTCGGCGAGTTTCTTGAACGGATAGCCAAAGAACACCACGACGCGCACGGTGAGTGCGAGCTTGTCGCCGATGACCTCGGCCTCTACCGCCGGATCGGAAGCCGGGGACTTGGACGAAAACATCATGGAGACAAGGTTGGTGGCAAGGTCCTTGACGCCCACGGAGGCGATGCCCTCGACATCCGTGACGGCGCGCGAGACGATGGCGGTCAGAACATCGGGCGAAATACCGATGCCGTCAATCTTGATTTCCTGGGGCATGAGTCCTCCTAGAAGAGTTGGTTGCTAGACGCGGGAGACGAACTTGCCGTCGCGGGTGTCAACCTTGATGACCTCGCCCTCGTTGAGGTACATCGGGACCTGGATGACAGCACCGGTGTCGATGGTGGCCGGCTTGGTGGAACCCTGAACGGTGTCGCCCTTAAAGCCCGGGTCGGTCTGGACGATGGTGGTCTCGATGAACATCGGCGGGGTCACGCCCATGAGCTCGTCGTCGGCGAAGAGCAACTGGCAGGTGTCGTTCTCGCGCAGCCACTTGGAGTTCTCGCCCACCATGTCCTCGGGAACGGGAACCTGCTCGTAGGACTCGTTGTCCATGAAGATGTAGTCGGCGCCGTCGTTGTAGAGGTACTGGAACTCACGGGTGGTGAGCATGACGCTCTCGAACTTGGTACCGGCGTTGCAGGTGTTCTCGACGACACGACCGCTCTTGATATCGCGGGTCTTGTAGCGCACAAAAGCACCGCCCTTGCCCGGCTTGACGTGCTGGAACTCGACGATGGTGTAGACCTTGTCCTTAATGCGGAGACCGAGGCCGTTCTTGAAGTCGGCGGTAGAAATGGTAGGCATAGCGACCTTTCTTGTTATGGGTAGAACGCACAAGCGTCCAAATTACATACGAGCGAAATTATACACTTGCAGGCGGCGCCTGCGGCGAGCGCATAAAAAGAGAACGCGGGGCGCCCGAATCATTTCGGACGCCCCGCTTCCAAAATCAAACTGAATGGCTTAGCAGTCGATGACGTGCAAGTCGTGCGGGGTCTTGGTGAAGGGCTCATAGCCGTTCTCGGTGACAACACCGTAATCCTCCAAGCGCACGCCGCCCACGCCGGGCAGGTAGACGCCGGGCTCCATGGTGACAACCGAGCCGACCTCGATGATGTTCTTGCTGCGGTTGAAGTTGGGCAGCTCGTGGATGTCGATACCGACACCATGGCCCAGGCCATGGTTGTAGTAATCGCCATAACCGGCATCGCCGATGATCTTCTTGGAAAGCTTGAAGATATCGTTACCCTCGACGCCCGGATGGATAGCGGCGACGCACTCCTCGTGGGTGCGGCGCACGAGCTCGTACAGGTCGAGCTGTTCCTGCGTGGGCTCGCCCATCACGACGGTACGCGTCATATCGGAGCGATAGTCGCAGTAGCCCGCGCCATAATCCATGAGGACGAAATCGCCCTTCTCGATGACACGGTCGCTCGGGACGGCATGCGGGTTGGCGGTGTTGGGACCGCTCGCGACGATGGAGCCAAAGGCCAAGCTGTCGGCACCGTTGGCGAACATAAAGTTCTCGAGCTCGTTGCGAACCTGCTTCTCGGTCATACCGGGCTTAATAAAGCCGAGCATGTGCTGGAAGGCGGCATCGGTGATCGACTGCGCGTGTCGCATGAGCTCGATCTCCTCGGCATCCTTGATGGCGCGCATCTTACGAATGTCGTCATGCATCAGCGGCAGCATGCAGGCGACGGAGCGATCCTCAAGACCACGCTGAATACCCTGGTAAAAGTTAATCTGCATGTCATCCTCGACGGCGCAGACACGACACTTGTTGGCCGCGATCTTGTCGGCAACCCAACCGGGGATGGTGCCCTCGTCCATGTCGTAGACCCAGGGGCTGCCGGCGGGCGTGTTCTCCTCAAAGCTGTTGAGATAGCGCGAGTCGGTATGGAACAGGCATTGATCGGCCGTAATAAATGCGGCGTGCGGAAACTCGAAGGTGTAATCGAAGACGCCCTTCACACCCGTGAGCCAACGGAGGTTGGCCTCATCGCGCACGACGATAGCATCGTAGCCGCGCTCGACCATCAGGGCACGGACACGCTCGATACGACCGGCAGGACCGGCAGCAAACTCAGACATTCAGATTCCTTTCTTATTGTCCTCAAAAAGAGCAGGACGGGCTTCAAACGAATAGCCGAACCACAAGCGATTCGCAACCGATTGAAAACCCGTCCCTCAAAATGATACGAAAGACGATGGATGTCAATAAAGTTAAAAAAGTTCCTTGCGAGAAGCCAGATACGCCTGCGCATGACGTTCGAGAATCTCGTCCTCGACATTTGTCAGGCGAATGGCGCCGAGCGCCGCGGGCAGCGGCAGCATGCTGCGGTTTGAGCGGGCAAACTGCTGCTTGCGGAACTCCTCGATAAACGCGGTGGGCTCCAAGTCGAAGGCAAGCTCTTCGATGCCAAAGTCCTCCAGGCAATCGTCGAGATCAAACACATTGTCGATATCGAAGTCACAGGCATCATGTGCTAGGCGCGCCTCAAAGCGCATACCCTCGGAAAGGAGCTGGTATGCGGGAACGTTAGCCGCGGCCTCGCCCAGGCAGGCGCGAAGGGTGCGCTCCCCTGTCTTACCAAAATCGAGTGCATGGCGAGCACTGGGGTTCGTGGCCATGAGCACATCTTTGCGCGCGGTCTGGGACCACTGCACAGCATTGACGAGCGCGACCTCCTCGCCGGAAAGAATCTCGGGAACAGTCTCGGTAAACTGATTCCAGCGGGACTTGCTGCTCGAAAGCATGGTGCCAACAAGCACCACATAGCCGAGCTTGAGATCCTCGGGGTCCGCCTCGCGAACAAGGTCGAGGTCACACACGACCAAGCCCGATTCGGGACGGAACGCGATAGCGGGAAGTGCATTCGACGACGAGGCGACGAGCGGCTTCATGGTCGTCGCGACCGTGAGCATGGCGTCGAACGTTGTCGGCAGCGAGGCGCACTCGGTACGACCGCACCACTGATTAGCACACCAGCTAACAACCGAGCAGGTTGCGGCATCACCAACGGCGACAACCAGATCGTCGCAGGTAATGCCGTTGGCAGATAGGGCGCCAAAGATGGCATCGGCATCGGCCAGCGTGGCACCAGCAGGCAAAACCTCGAGTGGGAGCTGCGACACGACAAAACCGGCATCAACCAGCGCATGCTCGACGACCTCGCCAAAACGCTCTGACGTGGCGTCGTTCCAAACCACCAACGCGCGCTTAGGCTTGCCCACAGCCGAGGCAAACATGCGCGACAGCTCCTCGAACGCGCCCAATCCGACGCGGACATCGACACTGCGGTTTTGAAAATTGATCAGTTGACGGCGAATCATAGCAGCCCACGCTCCAAAAGCATCTCGGCACAAAGGTAGGAAACGTCCTCGAAGGACTTGTTGCGAATATCAAGAGTAATATCGGCGGCCTGGCGATATAGCGGACGGCGATGCTCAAACAGGCGCGCGGCATGCTCGGGCGAACGGAAATCGGGACGCGTGTCGGACCGACGAATCTGGCGAATCGAATCCTCAAAGTCGCCTTCGAGATACACACAGATACCCATCTGGTGCATAAGCTCAATATTCACCGGAGTCTCGACGATACCTCCGCCGCAGGAAACCAGCAGGCTGCGCTCGCTTTGGAGCGAACGGAGCGCCGAGGTCTCGAGCTCGCGAAAACGCTCCTCGCCCTCGGTCTCAAAAATCTCGGTCACCGATTTACCGCAACGACGCACGACAAGGCGGTCGGTATCGATAAAGCGACGTTTGAACATAGTGCCCACGTTGCGCGCAAGCGTCGATTTGCCCGCGCCCAAAAAGCCGATAAAGAAGATATGGTCGCAGCCGTGTTTGGTGTGCTGGGACATAGCGAGACCTATTCCTCGCAGGGAAGGTCGCGCAGGGCCCGGCGCTCAAAGATACGGAAGATCTGCGTATACCACAGGTCCTGAGTGGCCTGCGGCTTTACCAGGATGGTATCGACGCCGGCGAAATTGCCGCTCCACACGTCGGTGTAGAGCTGATCACCGATCAGCACCGCCTCGTCGGCCGTGGCGCCGAGGCGCTTAAGACCCGCCTTGAGGGCAAACGGAGCCGGCTTCATGGCGTGGCTAATGGCCTCGAGTCCCAGCTCGCGTGCCGAGCTCATGACCTGGTCGCGATGCCAGTTGTTAGACACCATGCACAGCTTAAAGCCTTTGGCGCGGGCGGCGTCGAGCCAAGCGGAAACCGCGGCGGGAACCTGCTCGGTGTCGCGCGGCACCAGGGTGTTATCGCGATCGAGCAGAATGGCGCGTTTGCCGTCGGCCCACAGGGTATCAAGGTCGATGCGGTCGACGGATGCAACATATCGTTTGGGGCTGAAAATCCTCATGTTTAATTCCAAGACTGTTGGTGCTCTTCGTAGGTTTGCGAGAAGTACTCCTCGTCCTGCGTAATGTAGAAATACAGGTCATCGGAGTCGGTCGGCTCAAGCGTGGCCTTGAGTGCCTCGAGCGACGGGGAGCAGATGGGCGTGGGTGGCAGACCCTCGTGCTTATAGGTGTTATACAGACTATCGCTCTGCAGGTCGTCGGCGGAAACCACGCCACCGGTGACATACATCATGGTCGCATCGCTGTTGAGATAACGCAGACCGTCGAGCTTGCCGGCAAGGCGGTTGTAGAAGACCGAGGCGACATGTGCGCGCTGCTCGGCGTTGAGACCCTCGCGCTCAACGATGGAAGCGAGATTGATGATGTCGTAATCGGACATCTCCACGCCGTAACGCTCTTTGATCTTGGCCTCGCACCCGGCAAAATCGAGAGACTTGTACTCGGTGTTGAACTGATCGAGCATGGCGCGGATAACGTCATCGGCGCTCGGGTCCTTGCCCAGCGAATAGGTCTTGGGGAACAGAAAACCCTCGAGCGAATCGTTGGCGGCGCCCTTAAGGAAGCTATAGTCGTCCACGTAGTTGGAGGCCTTGGCCTGGTTGAGGAAGTCCTCCTTAGAGATGCTGTCGTAGGCCTGGGCCACACGGTCGGCGACTTGATCGACCGTTAGACCCTCGGGAATAGTAAGCGCATTGGAGCCCGCATTGGGGCCTTCCATGAGCTGCTGAACAACCTTGGTCGCATCCATGAATGTGGTGAACGAATAGGTACCAGGCTTGAGCGACATATCGGCATTGAGCTTTTTGACCGCCGCATAGTAATCCTTGGGATTTTCGACGATATGGTTCTCGGAGAGGATCGAGGCGATGGTGTCGCCCGAAGCACCGTCGGGAATGGTCACCGTAACCTGCTGACCAGCCGTAACCTTCGTATCCTCACCGGCAAAGAAGCCCTTGACGGCCGGCACGACAAAGAAAGCGATCACAGCAAGCGCGAGTACCGCCACCACAACGCCGATGATCATGGGAACCGGAGAACTCTTCTTTTGAGCACCGCGTCGAGCACGCGTGTCGTAGCTCGAGCGGGTCGCCGGAGCAACGCCATGCAAACCGCGAGCATGATGCGAATGAGATTGGGTAGCCTGCGTTCGCCGGACAGGTGCCTGCTGCTTAAAGCGGGTACCGCCTGCAGGCTGGGCCGTACGAGCAGTGGGCTGCTGAGCCGCGCGAGAAGCCGGATGCTGAACCGAACGAGCAGAAGGCTGCTGACCCGTCCTTTGAGCAGGTTGGGCCGAACGAGCGAAGGACTGCACCGGGCGCGCGCCAGGCTGAGCTGCGCGCTGCGTCGGCTGTGCCGGACGCTGGCCAGGCTGGACAGGGCGCGACGCGGGCTGACGTGTACGATTCGGCTGGCGCGGATCGGAAGCGCTAGGCATGCGAAACCTCCTCGTTTTTACGATCGAGCCACGTCTGCAAAAACAGGCTGGCGGCAATCATGTCGATCTTGCCCCTCATCTGCTTTTCGTTGAGGCCCTGCTCGCGCAAGATACGCTTTGCCTCTTGCGAGGACAGACGCTCATCCTCAAACTCCAACGGAAGATCGAGCTCGTCGGCGATCTTTTGTGCCACGGCGGCAACGCGCTCGGCTTGAGGGCCGGGCTCGCCGGCCATGGTCAAGGGACGTCCGCTTACCAGGATGTCGGGCTCATAGTCCTCGACCAGGTAACGGAACGTCTTGGCCATACCGGTGACCTCGGCGGCCGGGAGTACCTTGACAGGCATCGCCATCTTGCCATCACGGCTCGAGACGGCAATGCCAATCCTGGTCTCCCCTATGTCCAGTGCGAGCGCGACCACAGCGACTACTTCGGTTCTTAGGCGCCCAGCGCGGTCTTAGCGGCCGCGAGGGCATCGGCGATACCGGCGGCGTTCTTGCCACCGGCCTGGGCCATGTTGGGACGGCCGCCACCGCGACCGTCGACCAGGCCCGCGATCTGCTTGATTACGTTGCCGGCGTGGAAACCGGCCTTCACGGCGTCATCGGAGCCGGCGGCGAGCAGGGCCGGGGTGCCCTTCTCGGTCACGCTGGCGACGACGCAGGCAACGGGGCCGGAAACCTTCTGGTGCACGGTATCCCAGACGTTGCGCAGGTCAGCAGCCTCAAGGCCCTGGAGCTCGGCGACAACAAGCTTGTAGCCATCGAGCTCGAGGGCGCCCTCGATAGCATTGGAGATAGCGTCGGAGGAGCCACCGGTCAGGGCCTTCTTGAGCTTATTGGACGTCTCGCGCAGCTCGGCCTGCAGGTTCTCAACGCGGGCGGGAACCTCGTCAACGCGGCACTTGAGCGCAGCGGCAGCGGCGTCAACGAGTGCCAGGCGGTCGGCCATGTAGTCGAGAGCGCCCTTGGAGGTTACGGCCTCGATACGGCGGACGTTGGAGCCCGTGGAGGACTCGGAGATGATCTTGAACAGGCCGATCTCGGCAGTGTTGGCGGCATGCGTGCCACCGCAGAGCTCGCGAGAGAACGGCTGGTCCTCGGCGCCCACGGAGACAACGCGGACAACGTCGCCGTACTTCTCGCCAAAGAGGGCGACAGCGCCGGCGGCCTTGGCCTCATCGATGCCCATGATGCGGGTCACGACCGGCTTGGAAGCGAAGATCTGCTGGTTGACCAGGTCCTCGACAGCCTTGAGCTGCTCGGAGGACAGGGCCTCAAAGTGCGTGAAGTCAAAGCGCAGGTGCTCGGGCGTCA
This sequence comes from Collinsella sp. SGI.095, assembly GCF_050314535.1. Classification (NCBI taxonomy): domain Bacteria; kingdom Bacillati; phylum Actinomycetota; class Coriobacteriia; order Coriobacteriales; family Coriobacteriaceae; genus Collinsella; species Collinsella sp. SGI.095. The sequence continues at coordinate 20,010 of NZ_JBNPNG010000001.1, read as the reverse complement.
CCAGCGAGCCGGCCTGGGAGACATGCTCGCCCAGGACCTGCTTAAGGGCGGCGTCGAGCAGGTGGGTGGCGGTGTGGTTGCGGCGCAGGAAGCCACGGCGCTCGGCGTCGAGCGAGGCGGTCACGGTGGCACCGACGGTCAGCGTGCCCTCGGCAACGTGGGCGACGTGAGCATACAGGCCGTTGTGGTTCTTGGTATCGGAAACCGTCAGCGCAACGCCCTCGGCAGAAAGCTCACCGGCGTCGCCCTGCTGGCCGCCCATCTCGGCATAGAACGGGGTGCGGTCGAGCACAACCTCGACATCTTCGCCCGCAGCGGCGGACTCTACAGACTCGCCGTTGCGAACAATGGCGACAACCTTGGCGCCCTCGATGACGTCGTTGTCATAGCCGTCGAACTCGGTCGCGGCAACTTTGTCGGAAAGCTCGACCCACACGTCGTTGAAGCTGCCCCAAGCGTCGCCCTTGGCGTTGGCGCGGGCGCGGGCCTTCTGGTCCTCCATGCAGGCGGTAAAGCCGTCCATGTCGACGTCGTGGCCAGCGGTGCCGGCGATCTCGACGGTCAGGTCGATGGGGAAACCAAAGGTGTCATGCAGCTTAAAGGCAACATCGCCCGGAAGGACAGCACCGTCGGCGAGCGCGGCCAGGGCCTCGTCCAGGTAAACGCGGCCGTTGTCGAGCGTCGTGGAGAAGCGCTCCTCCTCGGAGGCGACGATGCCCTTAACGAGCGCGACGTTCTTGAGCAGCTCGGGATAGGCCTCGCCCATCTGAGCGTTGACCTCGTCGATGAACTTGGTCAGGAAGGCGCCCTCGATACCCAGCAGGCGACCGTGGAACACGGCGCGGCGGAGCAGGCGGCGAAGGACGTACTCGCGGCCCTCGTTACCGGGGAGGATGCCGTCCGAGATCATGAAGTCGACGGCACGGGAGTGATCGGCGATGATACGCAGCGAGCGGCTGGCACCGGAGTAATCGTCGGCGTCATAGGTCTTGCCGCTGATCTCCTCGCCCAGCTTGATGAGGTGCTGCATCAGATCGCCGTCGTAGTTGGCGGTCTTGTGCTGCATGATTGCGGCCATGCGCTCCAGGCCCATGCCCGTATCGAGGTTGCGGTGCGGCAGCTCCGGCATGGAGCCGTCCTCCTGGCGGTCGTACTGGGTAAAGACGAGGTTCCAGAACTCCAGGAAGCGGTCGCAGTCGCAGCCGGGCTTGCAGTCGGGGCTGCCGCAGCCGACCTCCTCGCCCATGTCAAAGTAGATCTCGGAGCACGGACCGCAGGGGCCGGTGGGGCCGGCGGCCCAGAAGTTGTCGTCCTCGCCCAGACGCGAGATGTGATCCTCGGCAACGCCCAGAGAGCGCCACACGTCATGGGTCTCGTCGTCCTCGGTAAAGACGGTGAAGTACAGGCGGTCGAGCGGCAGCTTGAACTCCTTGGTGATGAGCTCAAAGGCCCAAGCGCAGGCCTGCTGCTTGGAGACGCCGCCAAAGGAGAAGTCGCCAAGCATCTCAAAGAAGGACAGGTGACGGCCATCCTCGCCGATGCAGTCGATATCGTTGGTGCGGACGCACTTCTGGCAGGAGATAGCGCCGATCTCCTTCATGGTCTTCTTGCCCTGGTAATACTCCTTAAACTGGTTCATGCCGGCGTTGGCAAGCAGCAGCGAAGGATCGTCGGGGACGAGGGACGAAGAAGGATAGAGCTTAAGACCGCGCTCCTCAAAGAAGTTGAGGAACTTAGAGCGAATCTCAGCCGTAGTCATTGACGGGTAGTCAGCACTCATAGAGGGAATCTCCTCGGTTTCACATCGAAACAGTTCAAACGTAACGATATTACCATCCCACCGCGCAAGTGCAAAAAAGAGGGCCGCCAAACAGCGACCCTCCAGCGAATTTGCACGTTATTGCCTATGAACTTGAACTTGAAATGACTTACTGCTCATCATCGTCCATGGAACCGTCGATGCCGGTATTGGTATCGTCGTCCAAGTTTGAATCGTCGTCTTTGGCAAAGGGATTCTTGAAAAAGCCCGTAGCATCGGGCTGAAGGCCCGAGAGCTTGATCCAGGGGTTATCGAGCTCGGGCCTGGGCATGGCCTGCGCCTCGGGCGCAGTCTCGTTACCGATGAGCTCGGACTCATAGATGAACGTATCGTCTCCAAGCGCGTCATAGGCGGCAACCGGGTTACCCTCAGTATCGCGATACGGCGTGCCCTTAAACACGGCCCCGTCGTATGCCACGAGCTGGCGGCCGGTCTCGTTCTCAAAGTAGTAAACGAAAATGCCCTTGAGGGCCGCGCACAGCGGAATGGCGATGACCATGCCGATGGCGCCCATAAGCGCCGAACCGATAACGAGGGCCGTCAGGCTCATGATGGGATGCACCTGGACCGAGCTCTGCATGACTTTAGGCGAAATGACGTTGTCAGTGACATTTTGTGCCACCATGGTCACGACCAAGGTCCACAAAGCCAGCATCGGGCTGAACATAAAGCCGAGCACCGTGGCAATCGCCGCGCTCACCCAGGGACCGACAACCGGGACCAAGTGCATAATGCCCGTAAAGATGGCCATGAGCGCCGCGTAGGGATGGCCAATGAGCGTAAAGCCGATAAAGGCGAGGATGCCACCGCAGATGGACGTCACGACCATGCCGCGCATATAACCGCCGACCGAGCGCGAAAGAATCGCAACCATAAAGCGGTACGAGGTCTCCTTTTCCTGACCAATGATGGTGCAGACCTCGTGGTGCATACGGGGATAGTCGCAGGCCAACCAATAGGCAAGCACCAGACCGAGGAAGATGACGAACAGCTGCGAGGCCGTATTGGTAATGAACGGGAATACACCGCGACCAAGCTCAGCGGCAATCTGAGATACATACTTGGACGCCACGGTAACCAGCGAAGAAAGATTATCGTCCAGATACTCTTTGAGCGGCGTGTTGTTGAGCGTCTTGGCATGCGAGACCATCTCGTTGAGATCACCGCCCGCAACACGAAGCTGCTCAGGCAGGCGGCTCAAGACTTCCATGATCTGGCCAAAGAGAATCGGCGACAAGATGCAAACGACACCGACGAGCACAGCAACGACCACGATCAGCGCGATGAGCGAACCAATGCCACGGTTGACGCCGTGATGCTCGAGCCAGTTAGTGATCGGCGACATCACAAAAGCGATGATGGAACCGACAGCTAGAAACTCGATAACCGGCGCCAAGATACCCATAAGGTTAAAGATGACGGCGGCGATGACAATGCAGCCGACGACGGCCCAAATGCGAAGCGTCAGAATACGGGTATCGCGCAGCGCGCGATCGGTTTGTTGGGGGTGTTCACTCATGAACGAACCATCACTCCGTCGGGGTCGATCTTGTCCTGAACCTTCTTAAGGGTACGGCGCAGCAGGCGCGAGACCTGCACCTGCGAGATGCCCAGCTTCTTGGCGATCTCGATCTGGGTCATGCCCTTTACGAAACGCAGCTCGATAACCTCGCGCTCGCGCGGCGAGAAATCGCGGATGGCCTCCTCAATCACCAGGCGGTCATCGGTAAAGTCGAGCTCGTTGTCGTCGTCGGCGTAGCGGTCGAGAATTGAAGGCGCGTCGTCAGAATCGGACGCACCGGGGGCCTCGATGGGCACCGAGGTATAGGCCGAGGACGATTCCATGGCCTCCAGCACCTCGTCAACGGTCACGTCTAGGTACTCAGCGATTTCCTCAACCTTAGGCGAGCGCTGTAGCTCGTTAGTGAGCTTGTCGGTGGCCTGGTTAACCTTGGCAGAGAGCTCCTGTAGGCGACGCGGAACGCGCACACTCCAACCCTTGTCGCGGAAGTGACGCTTGATCTCACCCAAGATGGTGGGCGTGGCAAACGTGGTGAACTCAAGTCCGCGCTCGGGGTCAAAGCGGTCGATAGCCTTGAGCAAACCCAGATAGCCGACCTGCATGAGGTCGTCGAGCGGCTCGCCGCGATTCTTAAATTTGTTGGCAAGAAACCTTACCAGGTTCATATGGGACATGACGAGCTGCTCGCGGGCGTCCGGATCACCGGTCTCTTTGTAGCGACGAAACAGCTCGCGGGTTTTCTCCTTGTCCCAAGCGGTCTTACCGCTCCGGGAACGTTCGGTCATATTAGATATCCGCCTTGAGATCGAGGGAAAGCGTCAGAGGCGCCGCAGTCTTTTCGTAGGAATCGCACACGCTTGCCAGAATGAGCTCGGCATATACGGCGGCCTGGTCATCCTCATCGACAGTCGCCTGGTCGCCAAAGGTGAAGGTCATGCCCACGTGAGACTCGTCGACATCGAATTTGATCGAGATAACGTCAGAATCAACGGCCGTGCAGCCAAAGATGAAGGCCTCCTCGGCAGCCATACGAATGTCCTCGATGCGATCGACGGACATGGAACAGAGCGCGCCGACATTAGCCGCCGTCATGCGCACCAAGCGTGCCAGACGCGGATCCCCGGCAACAGTCAGCGTGATGGAGTAAGTTGCTTCACTACTCATCGCAGGACTCCTCAAAGGTCTCGGCGGGCGTGTAGGTGTAATACCGGGCTGCTTTAGCAGCAGGCTTCTGTGCATCATCGTCACCAGCAGCGGCATCGTCCCCGGCTTCGCCAATCAGGACACGCTCGGTCGGCTGCTCGGCTTCGGCGGCAGCGGAAAGATTGCGTTCGGCCTCGACCGCGGGAGCCTTCACCTTGTTAAAGAGTTTCTGAACGGCACCGGCCGCAGAGTCGGTCACGCTCGACACAGCATTGCTGGCCTCGGCCATGCTGCCCGTAACCTCGGAAATGTCGCGAACCACGGCTTCGACCTCTACGAGATTGGAGGTAAGGGCGTCGACGGCGGTCTTGCTCGACTTGAGGAGCGGCTCAACCTGCGCCAGCGCGGGGGTGAGCTCATCGACGGCGCCATCGAGCTTTGCTACCACGGGCTGAGCCTCGGCGATGGTGTTGTTAAGGTCGCTCACCGTCTTGTCGAGCGAATCGACGACAGTGCGGGTCTTTCGCAGCGTGAGCGCGAGCTCGATGACAGCCCACACGCCGGCAACGGCGAGCAGCAGCAGGGCGATTTGGATGGGACTCATACAAGCCTCCCGAAGGAATCGAAATACAGACGCTGTTCATGGTACCCCAAAGAGGACCGAACATGCCAAGAGCAGCAACGTGAGACAAAAATACCAGCGGCTACTTCGGTGCATTCCCGCTACGGTCGCGCTCGCTTTGCTCTACACGCCACTCTTCCCAGCCGCGGCCGGCAGGTTGCCAAAACGCACCGCGCTCAAGCCCCTCGGGCAAATAGCGTTGATCGACCCAGCCTTCGGGATAATCATGCGGATACTTATACACACCGTATTCGTCACTGCCCGGGCGATGACGATCGCGTAGATAGCTCGGCACCTCGCGCAGCCCACTTGAATGAATATCGGCCAACGCCGCATCAATCGAGGCCTCACACGCGTTGGATTTTGGCGCCAAGCACACATAGAGTGCAGCCTGAGCCAGATTAATGCGGCACTCGGGATAACCGATGACCTCGGCAGACTTAAACGCGGCATGGGCCACCAATAGCGCCTGCGGGTCGGCGTTGCCAACATCCTCGGAAGCCTGAATCATAATACGGCGAGCGATAAACTTAGGGTCCTCCCCCGCATCGATCATGCGCGCGAGCCAATAGATCGTGGCATCGGGGTCGCTGCCGCGCATAGACTTAATAAACGCGCTGATGATGTCGTAGTGCATGTCGCCGTTTTTGTCATACGAAAAACCACGGCGCGGATTGGCAATCTTTACGTCATCCACGGTAATGGGATAACGCTCCCCCGCCGCCGGCGCTGGCGTTCCCTCGGTATCGGGACGCGTGACGGCAATCTCGCTCGCAAGCTCGAGCGTCGTGAGTGCCGAGCGAGCGTCACCCGCAGCCAGCGTGCAGATGGTCTTAACCGTATCCTCATCGGCCGAGAACTTGCCGTTCAAACCCTGCGGCGCCTCGAGCGCACGCTCGATAAGCGTGGCGATATCCTCGTCCTTTAAATGTTCAAGTTCCACCACGCGACCGCGCGAGAGCAACGCCGAGTTGACCTCGAAGTACGGATTCTCCGTCGTGGCGCCAATCATAATGACGGTACGGTTCTCAACCGCATGCAGCAGGGCATCCTGCTGCGACTTGGAGAAGCGGTGAATCTCGTCGATGAAAAGAATGGTGCGACGGTCGTACGTATTCAGGCGCGTCTTGGCCTCGTCAATCACGCGGCGCAGGTCCTTCACAGTGCCCGTCACGGCGCTGACCTCGACAAACTCGCTCTTGGTATGGTTGGCGATAATGTGGGCCAGCGTCGTCTTGCCCGTACCGGCCGGCCCATACAGAATCACACTCGACAGCACGTCATGCTCAATCGCGGCACGCAACCACGAGCCCCTACCGACGGCCTTTTGCTGGCCCACGTACTCGTCGAGCGAATTGGGCCGCATGCGCACCGCAAGCGGCGCATTCTGAAAGGAACGCTCACGCGTCGAAGCAGAAAACAGGTCGTCCATAGCCATCCCGTGCATCAATCAAAAACGTTTTCCATGAACAGTATACCGAATATATACGAACTACCGTTCGTTAATATAGGTACGGTGCGGAAACATCAATCCCGGGAACAGCTTGCTCGTGAGCTCGCAGAAATAACCGTCCGTCATGCTCGCAATGTAATCCACGACCGTCTGGTCCTTATCGTCCTGCCATGCATAGGTGCGATCGTAGTAGGAAAGCTGCTGCTCAATGCGAGAAATGTGGTGCTTAAAGATATACGAGGACTCGTCGCCTTCGTTTATATCCCGCAGGCAACGGTCATAGAGCTTTTCGAAGGCCTCGCGCAGCTCCGCTTCGGAGTCGCCTTCTATGCCGCCCTTGCTATAGATCTTCTCGTAGTTCTCGCGCTTGGCCCGGCGGATCTCCTCAAACAGGTCCTCGCTCATCTCGATGCGCGGCTTGCCATAGCTGTGCTCGACGATATCGATAGAGGCATGCGTAAGGATCCAGCTGTTGTATGCACCGCCCAGGCCATCGTCAAAGGCGTCGGGTGACAGCAGGCCCGCCGCCATGGCGTCTTGGCGATCGCGCCCAACGTAGGCAAGGATATCCGAGATGCGAACCACGCAGCCCTCGAGCGTCATGGGGCGCAGGTGCTCAATTGCGCTATAACCCGTGGCAATGCATTCCTCGACGGTTCGGTCGAACTGGTTAAAGGAACCCATGTCCGAAAGCTCAAAAACACGCTGTTCGTACTCGCCGTTGTGGCACAGTACGCCATCGAGCGTCTGGAGCGACACGTTGCGGCCGTACAGCGCGTCGAGCACGCGGACGGATTGTACGTTATGGAAAAAATAGCGACCCGTGCGCTCGTGATAGATATCGTTGAGGAAACGCTCACCGGCATGGCCAAAGGGCGTGTGGCCCAAGTCGTGGCCTAAGCCAATCGCCTCGATCAGATCGCAGTTGAGCCCCAGAGCACGCCCGATATCGCGAGCGATGCGCGAGACAAGCTGCACGTGCAGGCCGCGGCGCGACAGATCGTCGTTGCTGCGAAAACTGAAGACCTGCGTTTTGCCTGCATAACGTGTGTATGCTGGCAGATGCAGAATCTTTTCGATATCGCGCATAAAGGCCGGACGCATAAGCGTGCCCTCGTCTGCGGCCCGATCGACACGGCGGATGGCCTGGTCGTCACCGTATCGATAGGGATTAACGACACCCGCGGCGCGGTCGGCGGCAATGCGCTCGACCAGCTCGGGCGACAACGCCGCGGGAATGCGATCCAGGCGCGCCTTGATGGCGGCTGTCTGTTGATTGATTGCCATGGCATGCTCCTTAAAAAGGGCGCGCAAACGGTTACAGCGTACTACCCACGAACTCGATTATGGCAAATATTGGCACCAAAAACGGCAGCAAAGGCAGCGAGCGCGATTTTACGATGAGACAGGCGGCGGCAAGGGTCAGGAGCGCAACTGCAAACGCGACGACGCCGCCCAGGGGATCGAAGGTGCAAAGGGCAAAGAGCGCCTTGGCATCCCCCATGCCAACGCCGGGGGCATGGCGAAGGCGACGCCAGAGTGACTCAGTAAGCACAAGGGCAAGGTAGACGATGACCGCAAGACCGGCGTGGTCAAGCGCCATGTTAACGCCCTTGTCGAGCCAGACGCCTGCAAACGCCGCCACCGCACACGCGCCGGCAAGCTCATTGGGAAACCGCCGATCGCGGGCATCAATCGCCGCGCCGGCAAAGATGCAAATCCAAAACGGGATATAGAACATCGAAACCCCTCAACTGAGCGCTCAAACGTAAAACCACCGCAAAGGTTCTATCCCCTTTGTGGTGGTTTTGATGGTGGTTATTTGGCGCCCTGCATGACCTCGTCGAGGGTAACGCTTACGGCGTGCTGCGTCGGCACCCAGTCGACCTTCAAGAACAGCGCTGCCACCGTAATGGGGATATAGCTGAACATAAAGATCGGGAAGGTAAACAGGTTGGTTACCAGACGCCACTTTTGCGCGCAGTGAATATGCTTGTATTCAAAGATAGTCGTGAGCAGCGCCAGGATAAAGAAAGTCTGATACATCATAGCGAAGGTCATAATGAGCGAAGCGGCACACGCCTGCATCTCGACTTCGGTAGCCAAGAAACCGTGCGAAAGGCCGCCCACGATGAGGAACGTCGCATTAGCGAGCATCGAGATCAGAGAGAGCAGCATGCCCGGCGCGATCGTCATAAACATGTCGTAGGCGGCAAAGCGATGATAGCGGAAGGTCGATTTGACCAGGTGCTTACCGTACGTAAAGAACACCTGGTAGAAGCCCTTGGTCCAACGCATACGCTGTTTCCAGGATGCCTTAAACGTCACGGGCTGTTCGTCAAAGAACTCCGCCGGCGCATAGCCAATGCGAATGCCGTGAATGGCACAGAACGTGGTGAACTGAATATCCTCGGTCAGCGTGTGGAACTGCCAGCCGTGCATACCCTCGATAACGCTGGCGGAGATGAGGTAGCCCGAACCCGAAACGGCGCAAGACGTCTTACAGATGTTGCGCGCGTTGTTAAGAAAGCGCGCCTCGCGCAGATACCACGTGGCATTAGCTGCCGAGATCCACGAGCTGCCAAAGTTCTTGGAATTGCGATAGCTCGTAACAACATGAAAGCCCTGGTCAAAAGCATCGTTCATCTTGGACACGTAATCGCGGGCGATAACGTTATCGGCATCGAAGATAAAGTAGCCTTCAAACGTATCGGGATACTCGTTAAGGATGCGGTCGAAGCCATAGTCCATGACCCAGCTCTTGCCTTTACGGGCCAAGTCATTGCGCTCATAGACGACGGCGCCCGCCTCGCGCGCGAGCTGCGCCGTGTTGTCGGTGCAGGCATCGGCGACCACGAAGACCTCGATAAGCTCGGACGGATAATCTTGGTCCTTAATGGAGCGCACGAGGTTGGCGATCACGGCCTCCTCGTTATGCGCCGCGATAAAGAAGGCATAACGATGGAGCTTCTTGGCCTTGGGAGGCGCGACCTCACCACGAAGAGCGCCGATGACAAAGAAGACCACCTGGTACAGAAAGCAGACCGTAAGCAGCGTGACGACAATCTGGTTGAAGATCACGATAGGTGTGTTGGTTTGTAAAAAGGCGAGCATGCAGGCTCCCGGGAACGCGTGACGTAAACAACCGTATATCTTACCGCAGGCTTACGGAGTTCAAGAAACCACCTAATACTGGCTAGGCCTCGAGCAGACCGAGCTGAGGGACGATTTCGTTGCCAGCGGCAGTGCGGCCGAGCGAACGCGGGGCCAGATCATCCAGAACCGCCGCAAGATCCCATGGCAGCTCGTCACGGCACTCGATGTGCTCCCCCGTCACGGGATGATCGAACGCCACACGCCAGGAATGCAGGAACTGCCTGGTCAAACCCTGATCGGCACGAGCATCGCACTTACCATAGAGTGGATCGCCCACGCAGGCGTGGTTGATATGGCGCATGTGAACGCGAATCTGATGCGTGCGGCCGGTAAACAGGTGACACTCGACAAGCGTGTAGCCGTCGTCGAAGCGCGTGGAATCAAAGCGCTCAAGGACCTTAAAGGTCGTGATGGCCTGGCGCGCAAAGGGGTCATCGGAAACCGCCATCTTCACGCGGTCGCGCGTGGAGCGAGCGATACCAGTATTGATAGTGCCCTCGTCCATGGCGATGTGCCCATGAACGAGCGTAATATAGCGACGGTCGAGCGTGCGCGTGCGGATGAGATTTTGAAGCGCACGCTGGGTGTCATCGTCTTTAGCCGCGAGCATAAGACCCGAGGTATCGCGATCCAGACGATGCACGATGCCGGGGCGGTCCTCGCCCTGCACGGTACCCAGATGGTCGATGCCGCAGTGATAGACCAAGGCATTCGCAAGGGTGCCGCTCTCATGACCATGCGCAGGATGGCACACCAGGCCGCGCTGCTTGGAGAGCACCATGAGATAGTCGTCCTCATAGCGAATGTCGAGCGGGATGGCCTCGGGGATCACGTCGGTCGGGTCATGCGGCTCGGGCAGGTCGACCGAGATGCGGTCACCGGAGCGTACGACATACTTTTTAGATAGGCAGGTCTCGCCGTTGACGGCAACGGCGCCTCCCTCGATCAGATGCGCGCAGGCAGAGCGCGTGGGGCAGCCATCGTTGGCGCCCAGATAGGCGTCGAGACGTTGACCGGTGCAATCGTCGGCAACGAGAATATGGATGTCGGCCATTACCGCTCATTCCTTTCGCGAATCTTGCGGGCACGCTCCCCACGCTGCTTAGCTTTACGTTTGGCGCGGGCCTCGTCACGGGCGTTGAGCTCGGCGGTCGCATCGACCTCGCGAGCGGCGGGACTCAAGAACATGTATCCGATGAGCGCCAGAACGACACCGGCGGTAATGCCGATATCGGCCACGTTAAAGACGGGGAAATCAATGAAGGTAGTGGCAATAAAATCAGTCACAAAGCCCATGGCCAGGCGATCGATCGCGTTGCCGATGGCGCCGCCCGCAACCATGGCCATACCCACGACCTCTAGGCGAGCGAGCTGAGGAGCACGGAGCAAGTACACGGCAATGGCGGCAATGGCCGCAAGCGCCAGCACGGCAAACGCTATGCCATGGCCCTCGCCCATGCTAAAGGCAGCTCCGATATTGCGGACAAACACAAAATCGATCACGCCGGGGATAACAGTCATATGCAGGGTATCGCCCACGGCACGAACCGCAAGCTTGGTCAGCTGGTCAACAAGCAACACAAAGAGCGCCACCCCACCAGCAACACCCAACCGCCAACGCAAAGGCGGCGTCATATCCGCACCACGACCCAAAGAAATCCCCTACCCTCAAGAACGTCGAATTCCATTTAACGCAAATAACCATCTTATATTGCCTTACGCAGAACGCACGACATATCCACCAATGCGACAAAGGGGCTGTCCCCTTGTCCCTTCACCGGGTAGTCTTTTTGGGACGGGGCTTTTTTAGCTACCCAGTCCAGCGCTTTCGAAGATTAAGTCCTTATTTGAGGTAGGGTAGCTAAAAAAGCCCCGTCCCAAAAAGACTACCGACACCGAAAACCCGCCAGAGCGAGCAAGGTGCCTTGAAGCAAGGCGGCATAGACCTTCTGGTCATGCCGCCGAAGCTGAAAGGCAGATTGCCGCTCTGGCGGGTTTGCAGCGTCAACCTGTTACGCGGTTTGGTAAAACCGCGTAACTACAAGGCATTCGCGCAGCGCTTGCAGATATGCGCGTGACCGTTGTACTCGCCGACGGTGGTGCGATAGTTCCAGCAACGGTCGCAGCACTCGCCCTCGGCGGCCTCAATAGCGACGGAAAGCTCCTCGCCCTGGGTCAGCTCAACATCGGAGACGATGTAGAACTCGGCCAGATCGACGGCCTTGTCGCCGGTCAGCAGCGCATACATCTCGGCGGGAACGACCGCCTTGACGCGGACCTGCTGGCTCTTGGTGAAGGTGCCGGCGGAGCGGGCATCCTCAAGGGCCTTGGTCACAGCGCTACGGAGCTCGAGCGAGGCCTCGAGCACGCCCTCGAACTCATTGGCCTCGTCGACCGTGATGGGCGACTTGTACCAATCGAGCAGCGCGGCGTACTTCTGGTGATCGACGCAGCCGGCGGGCGCATAGGCCATGGCCTCGTCGACCGTGTAGGACAGGATCGGCTGCAGGTCGCGCATGAGCATCGAGAAGAGCTCAGCGAGCACGGTCTGGGCGCTGCGGCGCTCGAGCGAGCCGGGCTTGTCGCAGTACAGACGGTCCTTCAGGGCGTCGAGGTACACGTTGGAAAGCTCGGTAACCACAAAGTCGTAGAGCGCACGGTAGGCGCGCGGGAACTCGTAGCTGGCGTAGGCGTCGTCGACCTCGGCCTGGACCTGGGTCAGACGGGCAACCATGAGCTTGTCGAGCGGCAGCAGGTCGGCAAAGGCGACGCCGTCGGTCTCGGGCTCAAACTGACCCTCGAGCTCGGAGAGCAGGAAGCGCAGCGTGTTGCGGAAACGACGGTAGGCATCGGACGTACGAGCAAGGATCTCGTGGTCGATGGAGACGTCGGAGCTGGTATCGACCGAGGCGACCCACAGGCGGATGATATCGGCGCCCATCTCGTCGCAGACCTTGTTGGGGTCGATGACGTTGCCGAGCGACTTGGACATCTTGCGGCCCTGGCCATCGAGCGTGAAGCCCTGCGAGACGACCGCCTTGTACGGAGCGTGGCCATTGGCACCCACCGAGGTGAGCAACGAGCTCTGGAACCAACCGCGGTGCTGGTCGGAGCCCTCGAGGTACACATCCGCCGGGTACTCAAGCTCGGGGCGATACTCGCAGACGGCCTTCCAGGACACGCCGGAGTCCCACCACACGTCGAGGATGTCCTTATCGGCCTTGAGGTGATGGCCGCCGCACTTGGGGCAGACGCAAGCCTCGCCCAGGTAACTCTCGGGAGCGTCGGTGAACCAGGCGTCGGAGCCCTTCTCGTGGAAGAGCTTGATGACGGCGTCGAGCGTGGCGTCGTTCATGACCTTCTCGCCGCAGTCGGCGCAGGTGTAGCTGGGGATAGGCACGCCCCAGTTGCGCTGACGGCTGATGCACCAGTCGGGACGCTGCTCGACCATGGCACCGATGCGGTTGGCCGCGTGAGCCGGATACCACTTGACGTTCTCGCGGATCTCTTTGCCAGCCTGCTCGCGCAAACCGGTCTTGTCCATCGAGACAAACCACTGGTCGGTAGCACGGAAGAGCACCGGGTGCTTGCAGCGCCAGCAGTGCGGATAGCTGTGCGTGATCTTCTTCTCGAGGACCAGGGTGCCGCGCTCGCGCAGGAACTCGATGATGTGCGGATTGGCCTCGTCGGTATCCATACCGCTGAAGGGGCCACCGGTACCAAACTCCTCGCCGGTGTAGAACTTACCGTCGTCATCAACCGGCATGCAGATATCGGTGATGCCCTCCTTGAGGCAGGCGAAGTAGTCGTCAACGCCATGGCCGGGCGAGTTGTGGACGATACCGGTACCGTCATCGACGCCGACGTAATCGGCCAGCAGCGCCACGCCCTCGACACCGTCAAAGATCGGCTGCTTGTAGTGGATGTGGTGGAAGGTCTCAGCGGGAACCACATAGGGCTTACCGTCGACCATGACCGGGGTGTACTCCCAGCCAAACTCCTCACAGCACTTGGGAGCCAGGTCCTCGAGCATGACCTCGGCACGGCCATCGTGGTCAACGGCAACATAGGCGGCGCCGGGCTTAAGGGAAACGGCCTGGTCGGAGGGAATGGTCCACGGCGTGGTCGTCCAGATGATGAAGTCAACCGGGCCGTCGAAGTTCTCGAGACCGGCAGGCTTAGTGGTCATCTCAAAGCGCACGAAGATGGACGGGCTCGTCTCGTCGGAGTACTCGATCTCGGCCTCGGCCAGTGCGGTGTGGCAGTGCTTGCACCAGTGGACGGGCTTATGACCGCGATAGATCATGCCCTTGTCGAACATGGCCTTGAAGACCTCGATGTCGGCGGCGTCATGCTGGTGATAGAGCGTCAGATACGGGTTGTCCCAGTCGCCAAGCACGCCCAGGCGACGGAAGCCGGCCTTCTGCAGCTCGATGTTCTCGACAGCGAACTTATTGCAAAGCTCGCGGATCTTAGCCGTGGAGGTCTGGTTGAACTTCTCGGTGCCAAGCTTCTCCTCGACCTTGTGCTCAATCGGCTGACCGTGGCAGTCCCAACCGGGGACATAGGGAACCTCATAGCCCTGCATCATCCAGTAACGGTTGATCATGTCCTTAGAGATCTTGTTCATGGCGTGGCCGATGTGGATCGGGCCGTTGGCATACGGAGGGCCGTCGTGCAGCACGAACTTCTTGTGACCCTTGTTCTTCTTTAGAACTTGCTCGTAGACCTTGTTGTCCTGCCAGTCCTTGAGTCGCTTGGGCTCGGACTTGGAAAGACCGGCACGCATGGGAAAACCGGTCTTGGGCAGATTCATCGTCTGCTTGTACTCGTTTGCCACGGTACCCCTTTCTTGTCATGGGCGCGCACGCCCTCTGGGCACCAAAAAAGCGCCCGTCCCTGCAAGCTGGGACGAAGCGCCACAAGACAGGCAGTCTGCCCGTAAAAGCTCTTCGCTTAACCACCCAGCTTAGATGCCCTCGCCCGCGTCGCCGCGCGCTCGCATCCGTTACTCGGCTGGCCTGTATCGACGACCATCTCGGCGATATCTACTAAGACGTGCCTGCGCGGCACGTCCGTTGGGACCGCAGCTCCGGGGTGATTTTCATCGGTCGCATGCACGGGTTCTCAGCGCTCCCCGCTCTCTGTAGCATGCGGACGGCCGACTACTCGTCCCCATCAACGCTTATTCGGAGTATGCTAGCACGTTCCGCGCCGGCGAAAAACCCTCAACACTGGTTTTATACGTTCGAAATTTCTCGCGGCTGTGGACCTTCTCTAGGAGCAAAATACCTGAAAGCACTTTATCGAACGAAAGAAGGTTGCTATGCGCACGATCGGAGTGAGCGACTATACCGTCGGCGAGGACTGCTTCGACGAGCTGCCCGGCGCGCTGGCCGAATACGGAGCGACCAAGGTCGCAATCATCGGTGGCAAGCGAGCACTGGCTGCAGCACTTCCCGGTATCGAAGCCGCGCTGGCAGGCACCGGCGTCGAGGTTCTGGAGACGCGCGTCTACGGCACCAACAGCACACGCGCCAATATCGCCAAGGTCGTAAACTCCCCCGCCTGCCAGCAGGCAGACGTGCTCATAGCCTGTGGTGGCGGCAAGGCACTCGACACCGTGAAGACCGCGGCCATCGAGCTCAAGAAGATCGTCTTTACGGTCCCGACGATCTGTTCCAACTGCTCCGCCGCGACCGCCATTGCCGTTGTCTACAACGACGACGGCTCGCTCGAGGGCTATTCGTACCCCAACCGCCCCGCGCACATCTTCATCAACCCCAAGATCATCGCCGAGGCACCGGCAGAGTACTTCTGGGCCGGCGTGGGCGATGCCCTGTCCAAGCAGCCCGAGGTCGAGTACGCCACGAGCGCCGGAAATTTGGAGCACACCGCCGGTCTTGGCCTGGCACTCGCCCACACCTGCTCCGAGCCGCTGTTTACCTATGGCGTCCAGGGTCTTGAGGACGTGCGCCAGGACCTGTCGAGCGAGGCCGTCAAGCAGATCGCGCTCGATATCGTGGTCAACACGGGCTATGTCTCGAACCTGACCAACCAGAACGATTACTACTACAACTCGAGCGTGGCACACGCGTTCTACAACGCCACTTGCAGCATTCCGCGTGAGGACACCTACCTGCACGGCGAGGTCGTAAGCCTGGGCGTGCTCGTGCTGTTCGCCTACACGGGCGACACCGAGAACCTTGAACGATACGCGGCCTTTAACAAGCAGATGGGCCTGCCCGTGACGCTTGAGCAGGTCGGGCTTTCCGAGGCCGATATCCCTGCCCTGTGCGAGTACGCGCACGCCACCAACGAGTGGAAGCAGGGTAACCCCGAGCCCTTCACCGACGAGAAGTTCGCCGCCGCCATCAAGGCAGCCAACGCCTACGGCCACACGCTCCTCGCCTAACCTACCAAAAAGGGACAGGTTTATTTTGGCAGGTTTTATCTGGGAAAACGCCATTGAACATCTGTTGAAATTGTTTAGCTTGCCAGTAAAGGGGGCGACCATCTACTCGATGGCCGCCCCCTTTCATTTGCTATTCCAACATGCTCGGGTCAAATTCACTTGCGGGAATCACACGGTACCCGTGGCGCAGGAGCAGGTCGACGAAGACACCGTTGCCCGCGGTGAGCGTGCCGCTAAAGGTGCCATCGTAGACGCGACCTGCACCGCACGAGGGACTACGGTCCTGTAAGATGCACGCGGCGATCTCTTCCGGCCCGCCCGCCTGCTCGCACATATCGAGTGCTCGTTGGGCACCCAAGCGAAATTCCCTGTCAACGGACACGCCCTCGCAGGTACGGACTTCGCCGTTCACAATTTCGGACGGCTTGCGCGGCGTGGGCAGACCGCCAAAAACCTCGGGGCACACGAGGAGCACCTCGGTTCCCGTGCGCTCGCAAGCCTCGACCAGCTCGCGATGGTAATTATCGAGCCCGTTATACTTGCAGCTCTCGCCCATCAAGCAGGCACTAACCACGATCTTCATATACAACTCTTCCCAAGCAAAACGCCCCATTTGAGGTGGACACTCAAATGGGGCGAAAGCACTGCGCAACTAGTATTACTGCTGCTTTGGCATCAGCGGATTCTCACGCGTGAGGAGATTCATAAACTCCTCGCCCGTGATCGTCTCCTTCTTGTACAGATAACGAGCCAGCTCGTGGAGCTTAAACTTGTTCTCCTTCAGGATCTGCAGGGCGCGGTCGTGCGCATCCTCGATCAGCTTGGCGACAATCGCGTCCACACGCTCGGCCGTACCGGGGGCGCAGGTGAGCGACGTATCCTGGTTAAGGTACGCGTTCTGCACGGTACCGAGCGCCATCATGCCAAACTCATCGGACATACCAAAGCGCGTCACCATGTTACGGGCGAGCTTGGTGGCCTGCTCGATATCGTTGGCGGCGCCGGTCGTCATCTCGCCAAAGATGAGCTCCTCGGCTGCACGGCCACCGCAATAGACGGCGAGCTTGTCCAGGATCTCCTGGCGCGTGGTCAGGAAGCGCTCATCCTCCTCGACCTGCATGGTGTAGCCCAGAGCACCGCTCGTGCGCGGCACGATGGTGATCTTCGTGACCGGCGCAGAGCCCTTCTGGCGAGCGGCAACGATGGCATGACCGATCTCGTGGTAAGAAACGACCTGCTTCTCGTGGTCGGACAGCACCGTGGACTTGCGCTGCTGACCGGCGATGACGACCTCCACCGACTCCTCAAAGTCGTCCTGCGTGGCGCGCTTGCGACCCTCGCGGACGGCACGCAGGGCGCCCTCGTTGATAATGTTGGCCAGGTCGGCGCCCGAGGCACCGGGCGTGGCGCGGGCAATCGCGGTCAGATCGATCGGCGGCTGCGTCTTCACGCTCTTGGCGTGCAGCTCAAGAATGTTCTTACGGCCGGTCAGGTCGGGCAGCTCAACGGGGATGCGGCGATCAAAACGACCGGGGCGCAACAGGGCCGGGTCAAGGCTGTCGGGACGGTTGGTTGCAGCGAGGACGACGATACCCTTGTGGTTATCGAAGCCGTCCATCTCGGTCAGCAGCTGGTTGAGCGTCTGCTCGCGCTCGTCGTTACCACTAAAGCCGCCGCCGTCACGCTTCTTGCCGATGGTATCGATCTCATCGATAAAGACGATGCACGGGGCCTTTTCCTTGGCCTGCTTAAACAGATCGCGAACCTTGGCGGCGCCGCGGCCGACGAACATCTCAACAAACTCAGAGCCCGAAATACTAAAGAACGGCACACCAGCCTCGCCGGCCACAGCCTTGGCAAGCAGGGTTTTACCGGTGCCCGGAGGGCCGACAAGGAGGGCACCGCGCGGCAGCTTGGCGCCAATCTCCTCGTAGCGCTGCGGCTTCTCCAGAAAGTCGACGACCTCCTTGAGGGACTCCTTGGCCTCTTCCTGGCCAGCAACATCCTTAAAGGTCACGCCCACGTCCTTGGAGGCAATCACGCGCGCGCCGGACTTGCCCAGTCCACCGCCGCCAAAACCGCCGCCGCCAAAGTTCATCGACGGACCGTCATCACCCATGGCCTTCTTCATGCGGCGGTTGAGCCACCAGCCGATCAGGAAGAAAATCGCCATGGGAAGAATGAGGGTGAGCAGGTAGTAAGTCATCAGACCCGAGTTCTTATCGGGAACGACCGACTCAAGCGAGGCGCCAGATTCAAGCACGCGATCGGTAAAGCCCGCATCATTCGGCACACCGGTCGTCTTGTAGGCGATGTTCTCGTCCTCGCCCTTCTTGGTGTAATAAATCGAGTAATCGTCCGTGTTGTACTCGACCTTATCGACGCTCTTCTTGTCGAGCGCTTTGACAAACGTCGAGTAATCGGTCTTCGTAATCTGCTGCGTGTGACCGATGTT
This sequence comes from Collinsella sp. SGI.095, assembly GCF_050314535.1. Lineage (NCBI taxonomy): Bacteria > Bacillati > Actinomycetota > Coriobacteriia > Coriobacteriales > Coriobacteriaceae > Collinsella > Collinsella sp. SGI.095. Next base: position 1,425 of record NZ_JBNPNG010000001.1, on the reverse strand, counting down.
GGGGAACAGAACGGTCGAGAGCACGAGGTAGACGACGAAGGCGATGAGCACGTAGAGGATCATATTCCGTCTACGTTTGTTGTCATCCATCTCCATCTGCTTGAACTCCATCTACTGGGGTTGATAATGCTAACTAGAATACCCCACCCGGCCGGCGATAAACCGTCACCGGGCACGAAAGGACAGAGATGGCATCACTGGAAGTCGGCAAGGTTCAAATCTATACGGGCGACGGCAAGGGCAAGACGACGGCTGCGCTGGGGCTCGCGCTGCGCGCCACGGGCTATGGACTTAACGTGCTCATGCTTCAGTTTGCCAAGAAGCTGCACTGCGCCGAACATGACGCAGCTCATCGATTGGGGCTTTGCATCGAACAAGCCGACCGCGAAACGCCCGAAGCCTGTGCCGCACAGATCATGGATCTGGCGCGCGAGCAGATTAGCCAAGTCGACGTGCTGATCTTGGATGAGCTGGGAGAAGCCATGCGACGGGGCTTTGTGACGCGCGAAGATGTCGAAGCGTTGATCGCGATGAAACCAACCACCACGGAGCTCGTACTCACTGGCCGCGGCTTGCTGCCCCTCGCCGACCTTGCCGACCTCGTAACCGAAATGCGCCCCGTCAAACACTACTTCGACGAAGGCCTCCTAGCCCGTCAAGGCATCGAATACTAATTGATCCAAAGGGGACGGAGGAAAACGAATCATCGACATCACCACGGAGAGCAATGATCCGTTTTCCTCTGTCTCATACGGATCATTAGGCAGTGGCGCGGCCTAGCCAGTTGCCGCTGTGGTGGTAGATGGTGAACATCGTGGCCGTGATGAGCCAGGTTACGGGGTAAACCAGCAGCAGGAGCTCAAGCGACGGATCGAAAGGCATGATCGCAAACACCCAGATCACCCTGAGCACGACGGTGCCGAAAATCGTGAGAATCATGGGCTGCAAGCTCACGCCGGCACCGCGAATGGAGCCCGACGCGTTTTCGATAATCGAGAAAATCGCATAGAACGGCGCAATAAAATGGATGATGGTCGTGGTGTAGGCCGAGATCGAAGCATCGTCGACAAACAGACGCGACAGAGGACCCGAGAACACCAGCAGCACGGCAGACAGGCCACCAATGAGCATAAACGACAGCACGAGCGACGTATGGTAGCCCTTGCGCATGCGCTCGTAGTTGCGCGCGCCAAAGTTCTGTGCCGAAAACGTGGTGATCGACACGCCAAGCGCCTCGGTAACCATCCAGACAATGCCATCCAAGCGGCCCGAAAGACCCCAGGCCGTGGTGACATCGGCACCAAACGAGTTGACCGACACCTGAATCAAGACGTTGGAAATCGAATACGCAGCAGACTGAAAGCCAAGCGGCAGACCACACGAGATCATGCTCTTGCAAATACCAGGATCAATGCCGAGTTTGGA